>NZ_JBFTMC010000200.1:0-3553 GCF_056396765.1 Bacillus sp. 05T22 | reverse complement strand
TTATATGTTAGCGTAACAAGAAAATAAAGGTAAGTATATATTATACATGACTAATATGTACTCACCTTTATTTTTTAAGGCTTTCTTGCTTTTAGGTCTTGATAAGATGACACTGTTTACTTTATGACAATAGAAGTTACCTAGCAAAAACAAAAAAGCATATTACAAGAAAGATCTGTTATGTGTTTTTACTTTTAACATATATTAGGGTTTGTAAAATTGGTTCTGGTGCAAAGATTTTAAAATATGTGAAACTGGTCTAGTAAACTTGGACATACTGATAGTACTACTCTATAAAAGGTGTGTGATCCATATAGAAAAAGAAAATGTATTCAAATGGAAGCATTATCAGCCTGATATTATTTTGTTAACGGTAAGATGGTACCTACGGTACAACCTCGGTTTTCGTGATTTAGTGGAAATGATGGAGGAACGGGGCTTATCCATTTCTCATACAACGATTATGCGTTGGGTTCATCAGTACAGTCCTGAATTGGACAAACGAATCCGACGTCATCTTAAACAAACAAGCGACTCCTGGAGAGTCGATGAAACATATATCAAAGTAAAAGGTCAATGGATGTACCTGTATTGTGCTGTTGATTCGAAAGGAAATACAATCGATTTTTACCTGAGCAAAACATGAGGTCAGAAGGCTGCAAAGCGCTTTTTCAAGAAGGCCTTGCAGTCTTTTCATTATAGCAAGGTTCTACACGCTTCCCTATGGATATGTTAATTGTTTAGGGAATCTTGGCGAAGAACTAATGAATCCTTATAAGAACAACAGAAAAAACAGGTAGATAATCAATTTTAATTATGTAAAAAATACACAACTAAAAACAGTTGTATTGAAGCTGTTTAATACAAAATATAAAGCGATATAATTAGAATTCATCTTCCGAAATTAGATTTCCAGCATCATTATCTTTCGTTAATCGTTGTTTCAAATAATTTTCTTTTGTCGTTCTATCATTTTTATGACCAACTGCAGCTGCGATTACATGAGGTGCAAGCCCTTTGTAATCATATAAGTACTGTACATAAAAATGTCTAAAGAAGTGAGGGGTAATTCTTATATTCTCTGTAAAGGCTAACTTGGTATCCTTAATGACTTTAGAAATATATTGTGACAAGTAATTCTCTCTATAAGCTGAATGGTTCTTTGTTTGAAATATAGTCCCACCATTTTTATTCCCAATGTTTATAGGTAGCCTTCTCCGGATTCGAAATGCAACAATACGATTAAAAATCTCCTTATTAATAGAAACAATCCGTTCATTATCCCCCTTTGTATCTACTGTTAAATAATAACGTCCACGTATATCGTCATACTCAAGATCTTCCCACTTTGCATGCGCAACTTCTGCAACACGTAATCCAGTGGTAGCTAAAACTGATAATAAAGCGTAATTGATTTCATTATCCTTATAGTAATGAAGCAACTGCTTCACTTCCTCATATGATAACTCTCGTTTTGGTTTATGGTGTTTATTAACGGTCGTACTTAGAATTTCCACATGAAGAGGTTCCTGGATATATTGAATTTCATATAGCCATTTCAAATACGAACGGATCACACCAAGTTTCCGACTAATCGTAGATGCTTTGTATTTCTCCTTGGATTGATAGGAAACAGCCTCCTCCGACAACCACCTCTGATAGTTACGGATATGACGTTTTCGTAGATTCCTCCATATACGATCATCTTCGTAGTCTTTTACATCTTGCTGCAGAAATTCTGTACTTTGTTTGATGAAAAAATAGAACTGGCTTAAATCACGTGCATATAGAGTCCTGGATGCATCCTTTATACGTTTTTCTTGATCAAAATGTGTTTGCCGATTTAAGTAGTAGTACAATATTTCTTCATCTGAAAATCCCTCATATGTATATGAATCTTCTCTTTCATTATTTTCCTTTTTAAATTCAGCTTCATTTATATAATCAAGATTCCATAATGCAATTATGTTTGCGAAATTTTGTTTTTGTTTCTCTATATTTTCTAAAGAAGTTTCACTATGAATTGTATTCAATTCAAATTTCATTGTTATTTAACTCCTTATTAATTTCTATTATATCTATTATTATAACTGAATTACATTCAAAATTATTTACATAGTAAGATTAAATTTTATAAAAATGAAAGTGTAATATGACTATAGAAAAACGCCCATTTTCTATGGTTATTATGTGTTTACTTTTATGCATTCTTTTTTATTTGTTTTATACTATATCAAAAATGAATTTAATTATAAATTATATCCCGTTATTAAATATCAATTTAAATAGTTTACTTTTTATTTGTGTTATAATAAATTAAAATTATCTATTTTATAAATTATAATTCACATAATAATATTATTTCTTATATATATAATTGGAATCTTAGGGGGAACGTAAATGCTTAGTACATATGAAATAAATATGACCACGAATGAGGTAAAAGAGTACTTAGATATTAGTCACTTCACATTTAATAATTTAATGAAACAGGGACAACTAAATCCAATTAATAAGGATACATGGCGTTTAGATGGAAGTTTTTTATTTAAAAGAGAAGAGGTAGAGAAATTAAAAGAAGAACTTGAGATAGAAGGAATTACTCTATATCAAGCAAGTAAAGCGTATCATATCAGTATGTATCAACTCGAAAAATGGATAGAAGAAGGAGAGTTAGCTTGTACTATACAGGAGCATCGTAATCGTAAAACAAAATTTGTAAAAGAAGATGACATCCGTGAATTAGTACAACAAATAGAGCGAAAAAATACGATCTATACATACTCACAAAAGCATAATGTAGTATTATTACAAAGGTTTATGAAAGGGAATACGTTAGCACGTATTATCTCGATTCCAAAACGTGGAGATATCATACTTCGTGATGAATTTGGGAATGACATGACGTTAGGGGATGCAATAAATGTAGGATATGAGCCTGCCTATGTTTTATCTGATCAACCGCGAAGTCATCATCAAAGATTTGTGAAATTCCGTTTCCCTAAATCTGACCAATTACGAAGTGATATTTTTCGATTTATTGATCTCATATTACAGTATGTGTCTCCGAGAAACTTAAAAATATCAGTAGAAGATGAATTTTGGTATTTTGATATTCGTCAATCTCTAGTATCATTACCATCTGGAATGCAGACCGAATGGATGGATAGCTTAGCACCCTATATAATAGAAGGAAAACTGATACAACGTGTTAATAATAGTGTGTATTTAGATAGTAATACCGTAACAAAGCCGGTAACTCTCACAAGTAACGAGTATAAATCTATAACAAAAATTGTAGAAGAAACAAACAGTTCCATCGAAGAATTTATTAAAGATGCAATTCGAGATAAAATTAATGGTTCTGTTGCAAAGTTTCCTACATGAAGCTACACTCTAGAAAACAGGATCTAGGAGAATCAGACATGAGATATTTTAAAGGAAAACAATTCAAGAAAGATATTATTTTAGTAGCTGTCGGCTACTACTGCCATTCAAGAAAGATATTATTTTAGTAGCTGTCGGCTACTACTGCCGTTTTTCTTTAAGTTAT
>NZ_JBFTMC010000199.1:0-7870 GCF_056396765.1 Bacillus sp. 05T22 | reverse complement strand
CCCTAATGACGTTACCAGTTGCCGCAAGTATCCGCATCGCAAAAGGATTTAAACAAACAATTTTCTTTTCCATTTTATTTGGTGAAATTTCCGTGATAGGTGGGCTGTTTGCTTCTTATCAACTTGATTTAGCTCCAGGTGGTACAATTGTTATGCTAGCGGTTCTTATTTTAATCGGTGCAATCTTATGGAAGAAGAAAAAAACTGCATAAAGTAGGGATAGTTATGAATCTGACTGAAGCTTTACGTCTTATGAAAGAAAAAGGCTATAAACACACTGGAAAAAGGGAAGAAATGTTACGTTTATTTGCGGTTCATAATCGTTATTTAACCGCAAAAGACGTTTTAGAGCATATGAAGGATGATTACCCAGGACTAAGTTTTGATACAATCTATCGTAATTTAACGGTATTTGCTGAAATTGGTGTTTTGGAGCAAACAGAATTAAATGGAGAAAAGCATTTTCGTTTTACATGTTCAATTATGGAACATCATCATCACTTCATTTGCTTGGATTGTGGTGGTACGAAAGAAATTACTTCCTGTCCAATGGATTTTATGAATAAAGATTTTAAAGGATACGAAGTAACAGGGCATAAGTTTGAAATATATGGGCGTTGCCCGAAGTGTGCAAAGTAAAAGCTTGTCAGCGTAAAGACTGACAAGCTTTTATTTGTAGTTATAAAACGGCTGCTGGTGACATCCAGGCAGCCGTTTTTATTATTGCTCTTGTTTTTCTTTTTCTTGATTTGCAGCCATTTCAGCAGCAATTACATCAATTTCTTTTTTGAGTTCTTCTACCATTGTTTCTTCTGGTACTTTGCGAACGACTTTTCCTTTACGGAATAATAAACCTTCTCCACGTGCACCGGCAATACCGATATCAGCTTCACGAGCTTCACCGGGTCCGTTTACAGCACATCCAAGTACAGCAACTTTGATTGGTACTTTCAGCGTAGAAATATATTCTTCTACTTCATTTGCAATACTGATAAGGTCAATTTCAATACGACCGCAAGTTGGACAAGAAATAAGTGTTGCAGCATTCGATGCAAGACCGAATGATTTTAAAAGTTCACGAGCAACTTTTACTTCTTCAACAGGATCAGCACTTAATGAAATACGAAGTGTATTTCCGAGACCTTTACTTAAGATTGCTCCAAGACCAGCAGCACTTTTTACCGTTCCAGCAAATAGTGTTCCWGATTCTGTAATRCCTAAATGTAATGGATAATCAAAGGCACGAGCTGCTTTCTCATAAGCTTCGATTGCTAAGTTAACATCAGAGGCTTTCATGGATACGATGATATCGTGGAAATCTAAATCCTCTAAAATTTTAATATGATGCAGTGCGCTTTCAACCATACCATCTGCAGTAGGATAGCCGTACTTTTCTAAAATATGGCGCTCTAATGAACCAGCATTTACACCAATACGAATTGGAATACCGCGTTCTTTTGCAGCAGTTACAACAGCTTCTACTTTATGGCGACGCCCAATGTTTCCTGGATTGATACGTACTTTATCAATGCCGCCTTCAATTGCTTTTAAAGCAAGACGATAATCAAAGTGAATATCAGCAACAAGTGGGATGTTAATTTGTTTTTTAATATCAGCAATAGCATTTGCTGCGCGTTCGTCTGGAACAGCAACGCGGACAATTTGACAACCCGCTTCTTCTAAACGTTTAATTTCAGCAACTGTAGCTTCTACATCATGCGTTTTTGTTGTTGTCATACTTTGTATAATTAATTCATTATTACCGCCAATTGTTAAATTACCGACTTTAACAGGACGTGTTTTTGTACGATGAGTCATTTCATTCACGAATAGATCGCTCTCCTTATAAAAGAAGTTTCTTATTTTGTTGCCTCATATCAAATATAGTATATGTGATATGGAGCGATAGAAACCTATATGCTCGGTTTCACTTTTACTATTGTATCAGCGCCTTTATGTAATTGACAAGGATTAAGTGATGGTTCATTGATATAGCGGAAATTTGTAAGATTTTCCAATCTGAATTTTTGTAGAAGATGTATTTTTATTTAATTGTTTAAAATCATCGATTACTTTTTCAATAGAAGGAACTTTTTTCTTGTTAATCGCTTCTGTAATGGATAAAACAGTATCTCCTGTTTTTACTTCAATCGCTTTATATTGTGCATCCGTTTCTTTTTTGGATTTTGTATCAACATTTTCTTTTTTTACAGTTTGGGCAGCTGATGGTTTTTTGTATGAACTTAACATTGGCAAAGTACCAATTTTTATATCGTAATAAAACACGTAACCGAGAACAAGCACAAGTAAGAGTGTACCAAGTCTTTTCATATTCCTCACTCCTTTGTTAGGAAATATATGCTTGTCCAAAAAAAAAATGCCAAAATGGCATTTTTTATAGTTCGTGTTTTTCTTTAGGTTTTGGTATTTCTTTAATGGTTAAGTACAGAACAATTAAAATGATTGCAGTGTATAAAAGGAATGACCATGGTACATTTATTTTTAATAAATCCATAATCATAAATAAAATTGTTGGAATTGTATAGCTGTAAGCTGTTAATGTCCAAATTTGTGTGTAAGATAACTTCCGCTGATCGCTCATTGCAGAACCAATAAAGGCTAAAATTGTTACCCCTAGGAATGAAATGAATAATTGGAACAAGTAAATGCCTATTCCTACAACAAGCATGAGAATAGGATAAATGCTATCAATGGCTGATATAATATCTTTAATATCTTTTTTCTCAAATGTAAAAGTTTTTGGGATTGTTGCAATTAAACACAATAACGTGATATACAGAATCGTTTTCCCGATTTTTTGAAAACGAAAAAGTGCCATGTCTTTTGGCGAATATAAACTTTTTACTAGCTGCATAAATACGGACATCTATTCACTTCCTTTGCTATATGTATGATAGATTGATGCATAAAATTATTGTAACGTACGAATCTAGAGAACCACAAGTTATATCGTGTGAAGTAAATGTAAAATAGACGAGAGCTCACCATCATTGAGAAATGAGGAAAAGTTTACTGATGGAAGTTTGACTTTAAGAAAAGTAAAAATACAATTGACACTTTTCTTTTTTATATGGTAAATTTATCTTACATTTCTTAATCGATATATCTCGCAGTGACTCAACCATGTAATCATACAGTTTTCAGCTTGTATGAAAGTTCTGTGGAGACTTGGTGGTGTGATTTAAATTTCAGCCACCGATATATACATAATTCTGGACCCTTAGCTCAGCTGGTTAGAGCAGACGGCTCATAACCGTCCGGTCGTAGGTTCGAGTCCTACAGGGTCCATATCCATTTCACATGTTCATCATGTAGACGGGAAGCTTCCTTGTAGAAGGAAGCTTTTTTTACGAAATATATGAGCATTTTATTTGAAAAGAAATGGGAATTTTGCTACGTTAATGATAGCAAGACAATGTGATTTAATTTGTTTTCACCCTATGGCAATTAGGGTAAAATGAAGTTGTATGCCAAGTCATTTTGGCAATACATAAACTGGGAGGAATGTAACAATGGCAAAACATGAATTACCAAATTTACCTTATGCGTATGATGCTTTAGAACCTCACTTTGATAAAGAAACAATGAACATCCATCATACAAAACACCACAACACTTACGTAACAAATTTAAACGCTGCGCTAGAAGGTCATGCAGAACTAGCTGACAAAAGTGTTGAAGAATTAGTTGCAAACTTAAATGAAGTACCAGAAGCAATTCGTACTGCAGTACGCAACAACGGTGGCGGACATGCGAACCATACTTTCTTCTGGACAATTCTATCTCCAAATGGTGGTGGACAACCAGTAGGTGAACTTGCAGCTGCAATTGAAGCGAAATTCGGTAGCTTTGATGCATTCAAAACAGAGTTCGCAAAAGCTGGTGCAACTCGCTTCGGTTCTGGTTGGGCTTGGTTAGTAGTAAACAATGGTGAGCTAGAAGTAACAAGCACTCCAAACCAAGATTCACCTTTAACAGAAGGTAAGACTCCAGTTATCGGTTTAGATGTTTGGGAGCATGCTTACTACTTACATTACCAAAACCGTCGTCCTGACTACATCGGTGCATTCTGGAACGTTGTAGACTGGAACGCAGCTGAAAAACGTTACCAAGAAGCTAAATAATATCGCTTGTTCCGTTTTGTTATGGGGGGGTTATACACGCTCGCAATTTCTTTATCCAACACGTTTGTTAACATTTATTTATGGAAACAAACACAAAACTATGTGAATCTTGGTTTGTATAATTTAGCAAGCGTTGTATTGCAGCCACTAACATTTCTTTTTGCAGGAAAATTGGCAAAACGGATAGATCGTGCTATTTTACTGCGAATCGGTGTGGGAACATTAGCTGCTTTTTTTATTGTTGTTTTACTCGCAGGAACGCATGCTTCACATTACATTTTATTACTTGGTGGTCTTCTTGGAATTGGATACGGTTTTTATTGGCTTGCATTTAATCTGTTGACATTTGAGATTACGGAACCGGAAACACGTGATTTTTTTAACGGTTTTCTTGGTCTTCTAACATCCTTTTCTGGAATGATTGGGCCAATAGCAGCGGGATATACGATTTCACGTATGGAGAAATGGAGCGGTTATACAGTTATCTTTTTTCTTTCATTAACTTTATTTGCAATTGCTGTTGTCATAAGCTTCTTTTTATCGAAAAGAGAATGTGAGGGGCGCTATGAAATTGTTCAAGTTTTGAAAGAACGTAAGGTTGATAAAAACTGGGGAAGGATTACACGCGCACACTTTTTTCAAGGATTAAGGGAAGGGACGTTTATTTTTGTTATTTCTGTATATGTCTATTTGGCATCAGGGAGCGAATTTGCACTAGGGAAGTATAGTTTAGTCAATTCCGCTGTTTCATTTGTATGCTATTACTTGGTTGCGCGTATGTTAAAAAAGGAGTGGAGAAAAAAGGCGATTTTACTTGGTGGAATTATTTTGTATGTCGTTGTATTTTTAGTTATTTTTCATGTTACATATGTAAAATTACTCATTTATGCAGCATGTATTGCAATAGCTTATCCGATTTTACTTGTTCCGTACGGATCGATGACATACGATGTAATCGGAAGAGC
This sequence comes from Bacillus sp. 05T22, assembly GCF_056396765.1. Lineage (NCBI taxonomy): Bacteria > Bacillati > Bacillota > Bacilli > Caryophanales > Bacillaceae > Bacillus > Bacillus sp. 05T22. Next base: position 2,760 of record NZ_JBFTMC010000199.1, on the reverse strand, counting down.
AAAGCAGGCGAGAGAATGGCGGGTCGAGTATATTGTTGTTCGAGAATTATGGTTAAACAGCGGAAGAATTTGTTCGATTTTAAGTTTTTTATGTGCAGTATCATTTTTCCAGCCAGAAAAAAGCTTACCTGTTCTATTATGTATTCTTGGAGCTGGACATTTACTTATTTATTTTGCTGTTAGAAATGTCAAATACGGGGAAGGGAATCCAAATAAACCAAGGATTCCAGCACCTGAAACAACACAAAATCATACCGAACGAGAAGGTTAACTTCTTCTGGATTTTATGCTAGAATAAAAAGACATGTAAAACAGCAGTGAGGACACCTGTAATAAGGTGTCCCTTTCCTATTACATAGCTGTTGGTAGAGGGGGTTCGTATGAGTAAAAAGAAGAAAAAAAAGAAAACCCACGTTCCGTTTCGGCTTAACGTGTTGTTTTTTTGTGTGTTTTTAATGTTTTCAGCGATCATTGTAAAGCTTGGAATGGTACAAATTGTACATGGTGAGGACTATAAAAATGAAGTTGAAAAAAAGGAAAACTCAACAGTAAGTAATCCAGTTCCACGCGGAAAGATCTTTGATAGATATGGTCGTGCGGTTGTGGATAATAACCCAGTTCGTACCATTACGTTTACAAGACTGAAGGGTTCAACTTCGGAAGAGCGTTTAGAAACAGCGAAAAAACTGGCGAAGCTAATTGAAGTATCACCAGATAAATTAACAGAACGTGATAAAAAAGATTATTGGCTTTCTTTACATGAAAAAGAGGCAAAGGAAAAGATTACAAAAAAAGACCAAGCTGAATTTAAAGCAAAGAAAATTGATGATAAAGAAATGGCAGAGCGTCAGCGTAATCGCGTGACAGAGGCAGAAATAAATCAATTAACACCCGAAGATTTAGAAATACTTGCAATTAAGAGTAAAATGGATGGCGGATATGCAATGACACCGCAAATCATAAAAAAAGATGTAACACCAGAAGAATATGCAATCATTAGTGAAAATTTAGCATTGTTGCCAGGTGTAGATACGACAGTTGATTGGGATCGTAAATACACTTATGATGATATGTTCCGTAGTGTACTTGGTGGTGTAACAAGCTCAGATGAAGGGTTGCCAAGAGAACGACTAGATTATTTTCTTGTTCGAGATTATAACCGTAACGACCGCGTTGGTAAAAGTTATATTGAACAACAGTACGAGGATACGCTTCATGGTACAAAAGCAGAAGTGAGAAATATTACAGATAAAGACGGGAATATTTTAGAAACAATAAACGTTTCTAAAGGACAACGAGGAAACGATTTGAATTTAACAATTGATATGGAACTGCAAAAACGTGTAGAAGATATTCTCACGAAGAATTTAAAGCAATATAAAGGTGCAGAACCACTTTTAGATCGTGCGTTTGTTGTGATGATGAATCCGAAAAATGGTGAAGTTTTATCTATGGCTGGAAAACAGCTTGTAGAAGAAAATGGAACAACAGAGGTAAAAGACTATGCATTAGGAACAATGACAAGTGCGTATCCTATGGGCTCAACTGTAAAAGGGGCTACGGTGTTAACAGGATATCAAACAGGAGCAATTACGCCTGGAACAGTACTAGTGGATGAACCAATTCAACTAAAAGGTACACCAGTAAAAGCTTCTTGGAAAACGATGGGCAGCATTAACGACCTTACCGCTTTGAAAATGTCTTCTAACGTATATATGTTTAAAACAGCTATGAATATTGCTGGAGTGCCATATGTTAGAGGTGGTACATTAKATATTAAGAAAAAGGCATTCGATGATATGCGTTATTATTTTGGACAGTTTGGGCTTGGCGTGAAAACAGGAATTGACTTACCAAACGAAATATCTGGTCAGAGAGGTTCAGGTCTTCAACCAGGTTTCTTATTAGACTTAGCAATCGGACAGTATGATACGTATACACCGCTTCAACTTGTACAGTATGTTTCTACAATTGCAAATGGCGGCTATCGTATGCAACCGCAAATCGTAAAAGAAATTCGTCAACCAACATCTAAGCCAGATGAAGTTGGGAAAGTGATTCAATCGATGGAACCAAAAGTATTAAATCGCATTGATATGCCTGAAGATCAAATCCAGCGAGTGCAAGAAGGATTTAGACAAGTGTTTAATGATTCAGGTGGTACAGGTACAAAATACTTTACAGGTGCAAAATATACAGCTGCCGGAAAAACAGGAACAGCACAAACGTTTTATGGTGGCAATAAAGATATTGGAAGAAATGCAAAAGGTGAACCGGTACCAACTTATAACTTAACGTTAGTAGGATATGCGCCGCTTGATAATCCAGAAGTTGCATTCTCTGTTGTTGTTCCATGGGTACACGATGATAAGTCTGGAATTAACGGAAATATCGGTCGTGAAATTATGGATGCTTACTTTGACTTGAAAAAACAAGAAGTAACAGGTGAAGCACCAAAAGATGAAAAAGGTAAAAAAGGAAAAGAAGAATAAAAATATGTGAATTTGGCACACTATCTTAAAAGATAGTGTGCTTTTTTTTGTATTTTATGCATAGGTTTTAGTAATTGTGGACGAGCATATCCCATACGCGAAATAGGGGGTTGAAAAAGTGAACTCTCTCATAGTATGACCGGTCATATATTTACTTTTGAGAAAAGAAGTGAAAATGAGAAAGAAGTATCGTATTCCTCCACATTATGTTGAACTTTACAAAACTTTTACAAATTATTAAAACCGAATTAATAGTTGGGTATTATTC
>NZ_JBFTMC010000198.1:0-3782 GCF_056396765.1 Bacillus sp. 05T22 | reverse complement strand
CAGGTTGATTCAGATGCTTTGAGTCAGACTATTTTTTCCTTAGTTAAACATCACGATATGTTAAGAGCAAAGTATAGTAGAGAAGGTAATCAGATTATAAGTCCTATTTCTGATTATAATAAAAATGACTTTAATTTTCTTTTCTTTGACCTTATGCATTTAAATGAAGAAAATAATATAAATGAGATTATATTAAGTGAAGGAAACAATATTCAAAGATTACTAAATCTAGAAAAAGGACTAATAATAAAAGGGGCTATTTTTAGAACTAAAGATAAAGACTATGTACTTATCTGTGTTCATCATTTAGTAATAGACGGTATTTCGTGGAGAATTATTGCTGAGGATTTAAACTATGGTTATCAAAAAATCAGAAGTAATGAAAAAAATGAATTTCCCAATAAGACTGTTTCTTTCCAAGAATGGAGTGAAGAACTGCACAAATACAGAAATTCAGATAAATTGTCTTCGGAAATACCTTATTGGATAGAAGTGGAAAAGAATATTCCGAACAGTCATTTTAACAATAAAAAAGTTATCGAAAAAGTTGGAACTGAGTATGAAGTATTTCAAATATCTGAAGAGACTACGAATAATCTTTTGTACAATTCAAATAAAGCATATAATACAGAAATCAATGATTTATTGTTAACGGCTCTTTATCGTACAATTAACAAGTTAACGGGTCAAACGGATATTTCTATCTTAATGGAGGGTCATGGAAGGGAATCAATTGACAAATATATACCAATTGATAGAACTGTTGGTTGGTTCACCACAATTTATCCTGTTTCTATAAAAGATATAGGTAAGAGTATATCAGAGGATCTTTGCAATACCAAAGAAAATTTTAGGAAAATTCCAAATCATGGGTTTGGTTATTCAGTACTTAAATATTGTGGAGATAAAGTATTGAAAAGTGAAATTCCAGATATCACGTTTAATTATTTGGGGAATTTTTCTCAAGAAAATAATGGGTTAGTTCTTAAAATTAAAGATACAGACCATGGCGAGCAAGTTTCAAAGTTTAATCGATTTGGAAGTCCTATAGTAGTAGATTGTGTAGTCATCGAAAAAGCATTGAATGTTACATTAATATATGATTCTGGACTATTTGAAGAGAGCTTCATTAATAAGTTGAAAGATTATTATATTAATGAATTAGATGAAGTTGTTTACCATTGTATGTCCTCTGAAACACAATCTACACCTTCAGATAAAGGTGAGTTAATTTGGACACTATCTGAGTATATAAATGTTGAAAAAAAATTGAAATCTAAAAATCAGGGATTAAGTCGCATTTATCCACTCACGCCTTTACAAGAAGGGATGCTTTTCCATAAATTAAAAAATCCCGATTCATCAGTTTATTTTGTTCAAAATATATTTAGGTTGAAAGGGAAAGTTAATAAAGAATATTTAAATAGAAGTCTAAATTTATTGAAAGAAAAATATCCTGCGCTATCAGTCAGTATTATTCATAAAGAAGTAAGTGAGTATAGACAAGCAGTAATTACAGGAAGACCTGTAGAATTAATTGAAATCGATTTAAGCGCATCTGAAAATACAGATAGTGATTTTGATAGGATTTGCCGCTTGGATATGGAAAAGGGATTTGATTTAGAAGATGATAATTTAATTAGAGCTATTTTAGTGAGACATAGTGAAGGAGATTATCGTTTGATTCTTAGTTTCCATCATATAATAATGGATGGATGGTGCACATCAATTGTTATTAATGACTTGCTCAATTTTTATAATGAAATTAGTACAGGAAAAGAAAATTGTCAAATTGATAATTTAGAGAAAAGTGGTTCAACTTATGAAGATTTTGTGTATCTAATGCGAAAAAAGAATATTAGTGAAGGAATTGAGTATTGGAAAGAGTTATTAGAGGATTATGATAACCAATCAATGATTTTACCATGTGGAGAAGTTGAAAAAAATAATAATGAGGTTAGATTAACCAGTATCCATCTTAGAAAAGATGAAAAAGAAAAATTAGAAGAATTGAGTCGTAAACATGGAGTTACTTTAAATACGATTATTGAAGCCGTATGGGGAATCTTATTGCAACGATACACCAATCAAGATGATATTGTCTTTGGGAAAGTCGTATCAGGTAGAAATATAGAGCTTAAAGAAATTGATAAAATGGTTGGCTTATTTATTAATACAATACCAATAAGGGTAAAAGTAAATCATAATGAAACATTCCTTGAATTATTGACAAATCTGCAAAATCAAGCACTTGAAAGTGGGAATTTTGATTATTGCCCTTTAAATGAAATACAAAGTCAATGTACTGATAATGATAGCTTGATCACTAATATAGTAGGTTTTGAGAACTATTATGAGACTGATATTGAGCAGACTGAGGATTTTTCTCTGCATTTTGAGAAATTAAGAGAGCAAACAAACTATCCACTTACTCTAGATATATTGAATGAAGATAGTCTTACATTGAAGTTAATGTATGATGCTCAAATATATAGCGGTACTTTCTCAGTTAGGCTATTAGAAAATTTAAAATCAATAATTTTGAGTATTATAAAAAAACCGGATATAAAGATAAAAAATATTGAAATGATTGGGGAACAAGAAAAGCAGATAGTACTTTCAGAATTTAATAATACTCAGATGGCATATTTGAATGATCGAAATATTATTGAAATATTTGAAGCAACAGTTGCTAATTATCCTGACTCAATTGCAGTAAGATATAATGAAGAAACATTAACCTATAAGGAACTTAATTATTGGGCAAATTCAATTGCAGAAGAAATTAGAAATAGAGGAATCAATAAGAAAGATTTTGTTGGAATTATTTCTGAAAAATCATTCGAAATGATTGCTGGGATTTTTGGTATCTTAAAATCTGGTGCGGGTTATTTACCTTTAGATCCAGGATACCCGATGGAAAGAATTAACTTTATGCTAAGTGATAGTAATACAAAACTAGTTATTAAAAGTTCTAATATTAAAGGTTTAAAAGAGAAATTTGAAAATATCAGTTTCTTAGATATAGAAAAGTACTATTCAAGTAATAAAAATAACTTATCTATTATATCAAGCGCAGATGATGCTGCTTATATGATTTATACATCAGGAACTACAGGAACGCCAAAAGGAGTTATTGTAGAACATAAAAATGTAATAAATTTGGTGGAGTGGCAAAAGAATACAGGTGAATATACGAAAACTACGGAGGTCTTGCAATTCTTTAATTACATTTTTGATGGATCAGTTTGGGAAATTTTTCCTGCCTTACTAACTGGGGCAACATTGGTTATAGTTCCAGAAGAAGATAGAAATAATCCAGAAAAATTATTAGAATTGTTGAGAAATAGACAAGCTATAATGGTTCCTTCAATGTTTAAAGTTATAGTAGATTATACAAAAACAAGCAAAAAAGAACTTTTATTCAACAAGGTTTATCTCGGAGGAGAAAGTTTGCCAATCGATCTGGTTCATCAACTCAAAGAATTGATTGGAGAAAAAATAGAAGATGTCTATAATTTATACGGCCCTACTGAATGCACAGTTTGTTCTACTAGTTACAACTTTAATAGTAAAGAGAATCTTTCAACTGTTTTAATTGGTAGACCAATTGGAAATACTCAACTGTTCATTTTAAATGAGAATCAGCTTTGTGGAATTGGAGTTCCTGGAGAATTGTGTATTGGTGGCGATGGAGTAACTCGGGGATATTTAAATAGACCAGATTTAACAGAAGAAAAATTTGTAGAAAATCCATATATTCCTGAACAAAAGATGTATCG
>NZ_JBFTMC010000197.1:0-4027 GCF_056396765.1 Bacillus sp. 05T22 | reverse complement strand
ATGGATCCTTCTTCTAATAATCCAACTGCAATTAATTGAAGTGCTTGAAGTGCACCTGAAACAATTAAAATGTTCTCTGGTGCTGTTTGAATACCACGTTTTTTTAAATAATTACATAAAATTCCCCGAAGCTTTTCACTTCCTTGTGGTGATGAATAGCCAATTGCCTTTGATTCAAGTGAAATCTTTTTTAACGACTGTTCAATTTGTTTCGTTGGAAGTAATTCTGGTGATAATTCACCTGTTCCAAGACGGATGATATGATCCATTTGCTCATATTCGTTGATGAGTTGAATCGTATGGTAGTTTGGTTTATGAATACTTGATTCAATGTGTTGCTGCCAATTTGGTTGAGATCTGTTCAAAAGCACATTCCACGAATTATTGGCCACAAATACCCCTGACCCCACTTTAGATTCGAGCAAACCATCCGCCCTTAATTCATCAAGCGCAAGTTGCACAGTACTTCGGTTCACATTAAATTGCGTTGCGAGTTGGCGCTGTGTTGGAATTTTTGTGCCAACAGTCCAATCACCTCGCTCAATATGAGACTTTATCCAATCTACAATTTGCTCTTGAACGGTCAAATGAGAATGACGATTTGGTTTCCATTTCATCTAATTCCCCCCTAAATTGGGTGGATAAAAAACCATCCAATTGGTTGTTTTCTTTTAGTTTTATCATAGTACGATAGTAATTGAAAGGGAGTTGATTATATGGAAGCCATTTTTCATGGAATAATCTTAGCATTCGGACTCATTTTACCTTTAGGGGTACAGAATGTATTTGTATTTTCACAAGGAGCCACACAGCCAAAACTAATTCGAGCACTTCCGGCGGCTGTTACAGCTGCACTATGTGATACATTTTTAATTCTTTTAGCCGTTTTTGGTCTATCTACTATCGTTTTACAATTTGAATGGCTACGACTCAGTCTAATGATTGCCGGAATTTTGTTTTTGCTTTACATGGGATATGTTATTTGGAGGTCTGAGCCAACTACAAATGAAACGAATAAAGCATTACCAATCCGTCAGCAAATCATCTTTGCTTTATCGGTTTCTTTATTAAACCCTCATGCCCTCTTAGATATAGTTGGTGTTATTGGAACAAGTGCATTAAAATATGTCGGAACGGAACAAGTTATTTTTACAATCACATGTATTACAGTATCTTGGATTTGGTTCTTTGGATTAACGCTCGCAGGTACAGTCATGAAGAAGATAGATGGTACAGGAGGTTTAATGAACATATTCAACAAATGCTCCGCCCTGTTTATCTGGGGAACTGCCATTTATCTTTTTATTGGATTAATTTAACGTATAGTAAATTATAAAGATATCATGTTCAGGACATAACATTTTTATGTCCATAAACGACCGTTTATGGGACTTTATTTATTTCTACCCAAATAGAGAAAAATACTGTTTAAATCCAGTTTCAAAATTCATTACCAAAATAAAAGGCTCTAACATATTAGTCATATATAATATGTAGGGCCTTTTATTTTAAGTTTTTTTGGGGATTTAGGTCTTGATAATATACAATTTTCACATTTTGTCCGAGCACCGTTAATGAATAGTTGTTTTCTTAACGTACAGGGAACCGCTTAAAATGTGTCCGAATTGTGTCTAAACGTACARTTTTCTTTTTTTGATATGGTGACCCCATGCCCATCAACTTAAGAACATTAACTACCCCCAAGAGTAAAAAATGCCATCCTTTCTTTATATTCTTACCAAAAGAATAGCGTTTTTTCATTATTTAAATATGATTTCATCTGAATTTAATGGATATTTCTCCTACAAAAGTAGTAGAATTTTCATTTGAACTTGCTACCTCAGTTGGATTTATCATATTTCAATTTCGATATAATAGTAAATAGGTATATCGGATATAGATGTACATTACTAGGATTATACATATTTCAAATTTAGAATTACAGTAACTACTCAACTGGTAGTTACCAATAAAGAAAGGAATAAGCATAATGATACAGAACATATACGAGACTCATTTACATGTAAGAAATTTAGAAAAGGCGATAGATTTCTATCAAAACAAGCTAGGGTTAGCGTTAGCAAGAAAACTATCCAAAAGAAGAGTGGCTTTCTTTTGGGTAGGAGAAAATAAAAAACAAATGCTTGGACTATGGGAAGTACATAATATTGAAGACTTTGAGCCGAAACATTTTGCTTTTGGTGTAGATTTGGAGTTTTTAATGACTTCTAAATTGTGGTTAGAGGAACGTGGAATAGAAGTAGTAGGAAGTCAAGGAAAAGGAAATCAAGAGCCAATTGTCCAAAGATGGATGCCCGCTGCAAGTGTATATTTTCTGGATTGTGATGGAAATAAATTAGAATTTATTTCTATGTTACATGAGAATCCAGATGAATTAGAATATGCATCCTATTTAAGTGAATGGGATGCGGAACACCAAGAAAAATGAATGAAATTGTATCTATAAAACGAAAAAAACGTTATTCTTTTTGTAAAAATATACAGAAAGGATGACGTTTTTTATGAATATTTCGATTCAAAATGAACTACAATTATTTGCTGAAGAATTATATGAACATCTTACCCCTTCGTTTTTGGAAAATCTCGCTAGAGAACTAGGTTTTGTACAACGAAAACGTAAATTTTCAGGGGATGATTTAGCAACTATATGTGTCTGGATTAGTCAACGAGTAGCAAGTGATTCTTTAGTAAGACTGTGTAGTCAACTCCACGCTGTTACAGGAACAACCATGAGTCCAGAAGGACTCAATAAGCGCTTCAATAAAAAAGCTGTTTGTTTTTTAAAACATATTTTCTCTTCGTTATTAAAAAGTAAAATTTGTGAAACATCAGTGATTCCTAGTTCTTCAATCGCTTATTTTCAACGAATTCGTATTTTAGATGCAACGATTTTTCAAGTGCCAAAGCATTTAGCTAGCGTATATCCTGGATCAGGTGGTTGTGCTCAAACAGCGGGTATAAAAATCCAGTTAGAATATGATTTACATAGTGGCCAATTTTTAAATTTCCAAGTGGAACCAGGGAAAAATAATGATAAAACCTTTGGAACAGAGTGTTTAGCGACATTACGTCCTGGTGATCTATGTATTCGGGATTTAGGCTATTATTCACTGGATGATTTAGACCAAATGGACCAACGTGGTGTGTATTATATATCACGGCTCAAATTAAACAATAGGGTGTATATCAAAAATGAATTTCCTGAATACTTTCGAAATGGGACAATAAAAAAACAATCTCAGTACATCAAAGTTGATTTAGAGCACATTATGGATACCTTAAAACCAGGGCAGATCTATGAAATAAAAGATGCTTATATTGGAAAGGATAAAAAATTATTTACCCGAGTGATTATGTATCGATTAACAGAAAAACAACTTCGTGAGCGTTTGAAAAAACAAGTGTATACGGAAAGTAAAAAGGGCATTACATATTCAGAAAAAAGCAAACGATTAGCTGGCATGAACCTATATGTTACCAATACACCTTGGGAGATTGTTCCGATGAAACAAATCCATGATTTTTACTCTCTCCGCTGGCAAGTTGAAATCATATTTAAAACTTGGAAATCCTTATTTCAAATTCATCATTGGCAAAATATTAAACAAGAACGATTAGAATGCCATGTTTATGGAAAACTCATTGCCATTTTTCTATGTTCTTCTACTATGTTTAAGATGCGACAATTAATTTTACAAAAGAAGAAACAGGAATTAAGTGAATATAAAGCAATTGGAATGATTCAAGATCATTTACATATTTTATATCAAGCCATACAACAAAACACCGGAGAAATAACAAAGATTTTAATCCGCCTGTTCCACTTACTCCAGAAGAATGGCCGGAAATCTCATCGATACGATAAGAAAACAGTCTTTGATATTTCTTACGATTAGTCAATTGTTTTTTATAGATTTTTCACAGAGTAAAGGCTAGAGAATTCATATCATATATCCATAAATAAAAAGTCATACGAAATACCCCTAATATCTTTTAGTTTTTTTAC
>NZ_JBFTMC010000196.1:0-4046 GCF_056396765.1 Bacillus sp. 05T22 | reverse complement strand
TTCCCCGAGCTCAATTCGGAAACCACGGATTTTCACCTGGTGATCAATCCGCCCAAGATAATCTAGATTTCCATCCGGCAAGTATCTCGCTAAGTCTCCTGTCCGATATAATCGCGCTCCCGGATCACTACTAAATGGATGAGGAATGAAACGTTCTGCAGTCAATTCAGGTCTGTTTAAATACCCACGTGCGAGTCCCGCTCCACCAATATATAGTTCACCAGATACGCCAATGGGCACAGGCTGTTGACAAGCGTCTAGCACATACACTTCTAAATCTGGAATCCGCTTTCCTATATTACTTCTTGAAGAATGCTGCACATCATCTTGAGTAATTGGATAATACGTAACATGAACGGTAGTTTCTGTAATTCCATACATATTGATTAACTGCGGGTTCTGCTCTCCATACCTTTGAAACCACGGTAGCAAGCTGGCAGGATCGAGTGCTTCCCCACCAAATATGACATAGCGCAGATGCAAGTTTTTATTCTCATCTTCTTGTTCACACACCTGTATTAATTGTCGAAATGCGGAAGGTGTCTGATTAAGAACCGTAACCTCTTCCTCTACTAACAGTTGATAGAAATCCTTGGGCGATCGACTGATCCAGTAAGGAACAACAACCAATTTCCCACCATAGAGCATTGCTCCCCAAATTTCCCAAACTGAGAAATCAAATGCATAAGAATGGAAAAGCGTCCAAGTATCTTTTTCACCAAACTGATACCAGCATTCCGTTGATTTAAATAAACGAATCACATTGTGATGCTCTACCATCACTCCCTTCGGATTCCCTGTTGATCCTGAAGTATAGATTACATAAGCGAGATGTTGAGGACTTACATCAGAAATCGGTAAAGCAGTACTTTCTTTCTCAATCYCAACTTGATCTCGATCAAGGCAAATCGATTTGATATTCTCTGGTAACCATTTCGATCCTTTTAAACTCTCTTGCGTTACGACTAACTGAATGCTAGCATCCTCTAAAATATACTGAAGTCGCTGTTCTGGATATGTTGGATCAAGTGGAACATAAGCTCCACCAGCCTTCAAAATCCCCAAAATACCTACAATCATTTCAAGAGAACGTTCAACACAAAGTCCAACCAATGAATCAGGTCCTACTCCTTTTTTCTGTAGATAGTGAGCTAACTGATTCGCACGTTCATTAAGCTCCCTATAGGTAAGCCTCTCCTTTTCATAAATAACTGCAATGGCATTGGGATGAATCGTCGCTTGCTGCTCAAACAACTCATGGATGGTTGCTTGAGGTGGAAAGTCAAGCTTAGGATCGTTGAACTCTACTAAACTTTTTCTTTTATCTTCTTCTGAAATGATTTCGATCTCAGCAACCTTCTGCTTCGGATTTTTAAATATGTTTTCCATTAATGCTAGCATGGTGTTAAAAAAGCGAATTATCTCTTCTTTGGAAAATAGCTCTTCACGATAATCAACATGTACTTGTAAAGAGTCTATATCAGTCAAATTTTCGATATGTACTGCAAAATCTTGTACCTCTTCACGATTTGGAATCCAAAGAGAGTCACCACTTTCAGCACGATCTCTATAATCAATTGTAGTTCCAAAAAGTCGAACATTACTGTTATTCTCTTTATTAATCTGCTTTAATAACAAATCAAATGGATATTTCTGATGTCGTAATGATTTACTTTGTTTTCTGGACACTCGACCAATAAATGAGAGTACTTCTTCTTCAGGATCGATATCCATTCTTAGAGGAACTGTACTCACCATCATTCCAATTAATTCCCGCTCCATTTTAGTCATACGATTGCCATAAGCCATTCCTAGGGCAATATCAAGCGATGAGGTCCATCGATACATCGACAACGAAAGCGCAGCAACAAAAAGAGTATATATACTATATTTGTATCCTTCAGAAAATTCTTCTATGCTTTTCTTGAAATATTCAGATAATACAAACATCTCGCGTGATGCTCTCGTACTAACTTGGTAAGCATTACAGGGTTTCAATCCCGTCACGGATGGAAGTGTTTTGAATTCCTCTAACCAAAAGTTTTGATCCTTTTGAAAACGACTGCTGTTCAAGTATGTCTGTTCATTGACTAGAAACTGAACATATGAGTTCCTAGGTATGCTCACATCTGTCTCACTATGAAACTCATGATAATATTTAGCAATCTGACTAGTAAAAATTTGGATTGATAAACCATCCATGATAATGTGATGGACATTGCCAAAGACGGCACACTCATTATCGCTTAATTTTATTAAAGCGAAATAGTATAAATCAGAATCAAATAACGTAAACGTCTCTTGCGCCTTCTGCTCAATCCATTTTTCCAGCAAATCTGAATCTCTCTCGGAACTGAAATCAAAGAAGTCAAATTCTCGTTCTTGATGTTTAACAAAATATTGCTCAGGTTCCTGATGTCCATGTTCTTTCAGCCTGATACACAAACCATCGTTTTCACTAATAACACGATTCATGGCTCGATTTAATAATGAATAATCCATTTTTCGATGGATCTTGAACAAGAATTTTAGATTACATATACCTTTACCTGAATAAATAACTTCTGTATACCATATTCTTCTCTGTGGATGACTTAAAAGATAACGCTCCTCATTGGACATAAAGAAATCTCCCTTCAAAGATTAGTTACTTTTATGTGTTCGTTTTCATGTTTAACCCAAAAATATTTTTGTAATGAAACCCCAATTACTCCAATGATGATGAGCCCAATACCTACATAAAGATAGAGTTGAATTACTCCGAAAAGATGAACCAGTGGTCCGCTCATAGCTGGAGAAATGATGAGGACTGCATTTGCTAAACTGCTTTGAATTCCAAACACTCTTCCGACCTGTTCTTGATGAGATTCTATTTGCAGAATGACTTGATTGGATACAAGCATAAGTCCACTTCCAATACCAGCGATAAAACTAATCAGATAGCCAAAAATAAGGGATGTACCGGGACTTGTCAGACTTATCAGACTAATTCCACCAAAGCCAATTCCCATTAATGCAATGCCTCCACATACTACCCAACCGTATTGAAAATGTTTTATTTTTTGTGTTAAGAATGCACCAAGTATTCCCCCAATACCAATAATAGAAATGATATATCCCATTTTACTCTTATCATTTGGGAACAAACTCTTAAATAAAGTAGGGAACTGCGAGTCTACTAATTGTAATACTGCCATACCTATTGTAAAGAAAATCATGGTTGATAATATCATCCGATTGGATAATACATAACTCCAACCTTGTAACCAAGCAGTCCAAGTACTTTGCTGTTGCTTTTCTATATGTTCTCTTGACAGAGATTCCTTAAACCTTATTGTGGGCAATAAAACCAAAACAGCTAGTAAACAACATATTGCCCTTATTACAAGACAAAACTCTGGCTGAAACCAGCTCAATAACACTCCTCCTATAAGCGGACCCACTATCTTGGTTCCTTGCTCAACTATACCGTTGATACTTACCGCTTTGGTAAGCAAATCAGGGGATACAATTTGTCGTGTTAGTGTTTGCTGTGCAGGATAATAGAAAACGGTAAAAATGGATCGAATCATTAATGCTAACAATAGCCAATGAATATTTTGGACAAATAAAAGAACAATTGTTAATAGACCAACCATAAGATTACTAAACATCATAATTGGAATTTTTCTAAAGCGATCAGCAATCACACCTGCCCATGAACTAAATAAAATTCCAGGAAGTGCATACGCAACGGGAATCAATCCAATCATGGTGGGGTCTACATTCCATTCAAAACCAACAATGGTCATAATGGCTAACATGTCAATAAATACTCCGAGCATAATCAGTGAATACGCAGAGAAAACTTGTAAATAAATTGTATTTCCCCATAGACTTTTTGAGTCGGTAGTTTTCATAAAAACGATCTCCTTAAGTTTACTAAAACGGATGTTTTTGCGTACATGGGACCCCTTTATTGGACATAATTAATCACTCTAAATATTTTTATTTAAACTTTAATACAATTCAAACTTCAACTAATCATAAAGTTCATTATCTTTTTT
>NZ_JBFTMC010000195.1:0-4062 GCF_056396765.1 Bacillus sp. 05T22 | reverse complement strand
ATAATAAGCACCCTATAAACGCAGCGATTTCTAATGAAATAATATAGTATGGATGCGGACCTAACATATCAAGTAATGAAGCTGTTTCTGGTTTATACGCCAAAAACATATAATTACCACCGGTTTTATAATTCACAAACGAAACAATTGGAATCAATATGTTTAAAAAAATCATCGTACGCTTGATTGATTGAAAAGTCGGCCTATATCCTTCTACCCATGTCATAAAGAGCGGTGCCAAAATGAGTAATACATGTGCGATGAAATATTCTATGAAGCGAAAATGCGGAAAAGCATATTGTAAGTTTGGAGTTGAAATAGCTTGTGATGCCCCAATAATCCCTGTAAAAAAGACAACTTCATATACTTTATAACTTTTTGTAATAACCATTATTGTTGCTAATACTAAACTAATGGTACATAACTCAAATGGTAATGATGTACTCAACTGAAAAATTCCAGCTTTCACTTGCCACACATCAAGTCCAATTTCACTTCCGATAAATAAAAAGGAAATCGCATATCGTACAGCCATATTCCATTGTTGCTCACGGAGTATGTCTTGAAAATGATAAAGAAAATAAGCTCCTATACCGATAAGAAGTAGTATAATGACATGTTGTTTTGAATACGGAACAAATGGCTCCACCGGAAATGCTCCAAAGTACGTTTCCATATTCCTCACTCCTTTCCTTCATAAATATTATTGTAAGAAAGAAAAGGCTCGTCAACCAATCTGCTCTCCCTCTAAACGAAAAGGCTCCAGATATACAAATTCTCAACCTTATTTCTCTCCATACGCTAACCTTACAAAACTGTAATGTTATTGTAAGCTAAAACGATTTGTCATATTTTCTCTCTCTTCTATACTGAAAACAGATACAAAAACGAGCGAAAAGGTGATAAATAAATGAAAAAGAAAAATAAAGTAATCATTACTGGGTTAGTAACAATTGGAATTGCAGCAGGTTCATATTTTGCTCTTGCTGGCGGTGGCGATGTAGCGAAAGCTTACAGCAGCTATAAAGTATCAGAAAAGCAAATTGAAAATGCACAAAAATTTGGTGGCGAAGTCATTCCAAATGGTATTGAAACAATCGCATTTGATCCTTCAAAAGGAACCTATGAGCTAGCTGTAAAAAAAGGTGATGAAGTCAAAAAAGGACAGCTACTCTTTAAATACAATGATCCTACTATGAAGCTAGGTGTAACGGAAGCAGAAATGCAAAAGAAATTAGCTGATAAAGAAGTAGCATTACTCCAGAAACAAATTGATACAGCAAAACAAAAATTACAAAAAGATAAAAATGCCGGTTCCCCTGGGGAGATGCTAAAAGCAACAGAAACTGAAATCGCACAACTTGAATCACAACTTGAAATAAAAAAATTTGAAGTTGAAAAAGCTGATCAAATGATTCAAACAAACAAAGAAAAACTCACTACACTGTCTGTAACAAGCCCAGCTGATGGCATAATTGAAGAGATTACAAAAAATGCGGATGAAAAAACAGGTATGAGCGGTATTACCCTTCGCACTGCTGGCCCTCTAAAAGTAAAAGGCCAACTATCAGAATATGAATTAGCTCACGTCAAGGTTGGGCAGGAAGTAACCGTTACATCCAAAACTGTACCAGGGAAAAAATGGACTGGTAAAGTCACAGAAATCGGTACAACACCAGCAAAGAGCATGGATGAAAACAAGACAGTATCTAACTATCAATTTATCGTTACATTAGATAATAATGAAGAGTTACAAACTGGATTCCACGTATACGTAACAAGCAAGTCTGGTGAAGCAACTGGTACAGTTATTCCAAAAAGCAGCATTGTGAAAAAAGGTGATAAAAATGTTGTATTTATCGTGAAAGACGGTAAGGCAAAGGAGCAAGCTGTTACTGTTGAATTTGAAACAGATGGTGAAGCGAAAGTTTCTGGCGTAAAAAAAGGTGACCAAATCATCTCTAAACCAGAGAAAGACTTAAAAGATGGTATGGAGGTTAGCGCCCAATGATTGATTTAAGAGGCATCACGAAAGCCTTTCAAAACGGTGAAGAAACAGTTCAAATCTTACATGGTATTGATCTAACACTTAATCAAGGCGAATTCACTTCTATCATGGGGCCGTCTGGTTCTGGTAAATCAACATTAATGAATATTATCGGCTGCTTAGATAAGCCGACAAATGGAACTTATTCGTTAGCTGGACAGAACATTTCAAACATGTCTGAAACGGAGTTAGCTCATATTCGTAATAAAGAAATCGGATTTGTATTCCAAAACTTCATGCTTCTCCCACGTCTCAATGCACTACAAAACGTAGAATTACCTCTTATCTACGCTGGAGTAGATAAGAAAGAACGACGTGAACGTGCTTTAGCTGCACTAACAAAAGTAGGTCTAGCAGATCGTGCCACGCATTTGCCAAATGAATTATCTGGTGGACAAAAACAGCGTGTTGCCGTTGCTCGTGCAATTGTAAATAATCCAAAGTTCATTTTAGCTGATGAACCAACTGGTGCGCTTGATACAAAGACAAGTAAGCAAATTATGGATCTCTTTTACGAATTAAACAAGCAAGGCTCAACAATCATTATGATTACCCATGATCGTGAAATTGGGGAAGCGGCAGCACGCCAAATTGTAATTCGTGACGGAAATATCGTCCAAGATTGGAGAGGTTAATTTTGAACACAAGTGAAAATATACGCATGGCCCTTTCCTCTATCTTCGCTCATAAAATGCGTTCTATTTTAACGATGTTGGGGATTATTATCGGGGTTAGTGCGATTATTACAATTATCTCAATCGGAGATGGAACAAACGCAAAGTTCCGTGAACAAATTGGCAAAGAAAAAAAGAATCAATTTTCAGTAAACTATACAACAGAAGATTATTCGGATATGGATGGGAAAATATCTGCAAGCATGTATGACAATGTCTCAAAAATTTCTGGTGTTCAAGATGTATATCCTGGTGTTAGAGGAAAAGAGAAAGTATATGCCGGAAAAAAAGAATTAGATATTGATATAACTGGTGTAAAAGGCGATTACTTTGAAGATACATCTCGCTTCAAACTTGAGCACGGCAGGTTGTTCACTGCCGCTGATTTAGATAAACCTGAACATACAATCGTATTACACAAAGATGCATTTGATAAATTGTTCCCTTCTTGGAAGGAAGGTTTATATGTTGATATAAAAGGTACTCCTTATAAAGTAGTGGGTGTATATTCTATCAAAGCAATGATGGGTGGCATGGAGTTTAAAGAAGGTGCTATCTCTGCTGAAAACTGGCCTGTTCTATTTGGGAAAAATAATTATGACGGCTTAACAGTAAAAATTGCCCCAGGTCAAGATAAGCAAACTGTGCAAGATGCAGTTGTAAAATCATTAAATGATGCGAAAAAACCAGAGGATACTGGGAAATTCAAAGTACCAAATCCACAAGACGATTTAAAAGAGATTGATAACTTCACAGGCATATTAAAAAGTGTATTCGGTGGTATTGCAGCAATTTCACTTTTAGTTGGTGGTATTGGTGTTATGAATATCATGCTTGTATCAGTAACAGAACGTACGCGTGAAATTGGTATCCGTAAAGCACTTGGTGCAACGCGTGGGAAAGTATTGATGCAGTTTCTCATTGAATCTTGTATCTTAACAGCATTGGGCGGATTCATTGGATTTGTGCTCGGTATTTTCTTCGCTTGGATCGTTGCAATATTCGCTGGATGGCCACTTGTTGTTTCCGTAAAATTAGGTTTAATTTCAGTAGCATTATCTATGTTAATCGGTATTCTATTCGGGTTACTGCCAGCTAATAAAGCTGCGAAACTTGATCCGATTGAATGTTTACGATATGAATAAATAAAAAAAGCTATCCAAATTTTAATCTTTACCCTTTGTAAAGGACATTTTAAAAAAAGTTATGCAACATCAAGAAGATGATTTCTGTATTCAACAGGAGTCATCTTTTTTAAATTCCATTGATATCTATAATGATTGTAATACGTCATGTAGTTCTTAATTTCATTTTTTAATTGTGCAAAAGACTCACAAGGTT
>NZ_JBFTMC010000194.1:0-4095 GCF_056396765.1 Bacillus sp. 05T22 | reverse complement strand
CCCTTCTTCTGTTTCATTCATAATTTGTTTCATATAATCATATGTTTTATCAAAATTCACTACCCAGCATTGATCCTTTTTAAAACATGATTGACACGTCTTTGCTGTAATTGTACTTAAAAATAAATCAGCTTCTGTTTCCTCATCCTCTTCCTCCACATATCCATATACCGAAAAGCTATTAGATAATGCAGAGAATACATTTGCAAATTGATTAATTTTATTAGCTGTCACATCACGCATTCTTCGTAAATATTGTTGTTGATCCTGAGAATGTTCTTGTGTTCCTGGCATAAATTTAGCAAGCCGATCGATAATTGCCTGTGGTGTTAGTAAAAAGAATCCTATCGCCACTCCAGATTCTATTAAAGTTGTTATAATATTTACTTGCTTGTCGACGTATAATGTAATTAGACCTGTACCAATTAGCAACCCTAAACTAACGCCCAAACGCTTCCCTTCTTTTAATAATCCACCAAGTAACCCCGAAAAAGCCAATAGACTAAGTTGAGATAAGCTACCTATATTCGCTAAACTCAATATCAATCCTGTAACAACCCCTACTGTTGAGCCAGTAGCTGCCCCTGCAACAAAAGCAAATAATAACACTAAATATCTCGTGAAAATATGTTGAACTGAAGCGTCGTAAATAAACCAATCTGTTGTACCCGTTAACACAGATGCAAGTAATATAATTAAACAAACAATTTCTTCCGTTTCTAACGCTTGTTGCTTTCCCTTTCTTTCTGTCAATAACGGTACACTTTGTAGAAAAATCATTGTTAAAACAAAACTAAGCCCTGCTTCAATAGTACTTACGAGTAAATCATACATAGTGACGGTTTGCTGCGCGAAGTAAACAACAGCGAGATGTGCGGTTAATGCGGAGATAAATACTTGAAATGGTACAAGTCCAACAATTTTACGTGTAAATCGACTAAAGAAGATATTGTAAATGAAGAAAGTAAAAATAGATGCAAAGGCAAAAAGTAAATTATCTAGTGAAACGGAAAGCGCACCACCCATAAGAGCAAGAAATGCGAGTGCCATCTTATCACGTTTCATTACATAAACAGCAGCAAAAAACGGTAGTGCAAACGGTAAAATGTTCGTTAATATATATGCTCGTCCTAAAAGAAAACCGATTACAGCAATAACAAATCCCCATCTAAAGAAAACTTGCTCCAACTTCACTTTCAACTTGCTTGTCCATGTTATTGATCTGAGTTGCCCATCATTCATAGCCAGTGTACTTGTGTTCACAGTATTCCTTCCTGATTTTGGCATATTTTTAACACCACCTGCATAGTTTAATTACTGTTATTATAAAAGATGATTATTGGGATTTTTGTCAAAACAACAGTTCACACTTACATAATCGTTCGACTTYTTATTCGAAATAAACCTATATATATACAAGTTGTTAAAAATAAGCACCTTAAAAGAACGGAAAATTCAAAAAATATAGGGTGTTTTTGTAGAAGCTTTGCAATTATTTACAATTTCTTAATAAAAAAAAGATCATGCTATCTGCATGATCTTTTTTAGATGACCCGTACGGGATTCGAACCCGTGTTACCGCCGTGAAAGGGCGGTGTCTTAACCACTTGACCAACGGGCCGTTAAAATAAATATAGCGGCGGAGGGGATCGAACCCCCGACCTCACGGGTATGAACCGTACGCTCTAGCCAGCTGAGCTACACCGCCATGTCGTCTTATTTAACGGACAATTAGTATCTTATATCAAATTCACTTTAAAGTCAACATGTTTCAAAAAGTTTTTTATTCTTTTTTTAATATACTCATTTACATAAAAAAGCACCCCGAGTGACTTACTCCGGGCACCTCTCTATATGTTAAGAATAAAACGTTCGTTTTATCCGCGACGAGCGCCACGGCCACCACGTTTAGATTCTGTATTACGCTTTAAAGAAGTTAGACGATCTTCACTRTCTTTTAAAAAGCGTGCCATCTTTTGCTCAAACGTTTCCTTTTGATTGCCACCATTATCACGGCCACCACGGTTATCTCTGTTAAAAGAACGATTGCGTTGTGGACGTCCAGAACGTTGTTGATCACCACCACGTTGCTCTCCACCACGTTGCTCTCCACCACGTTGATACTCACCGCGTGGACGATCTCCTTCTGGCCTTACACGCTCTTTCGCTTTTTTAATAGATAGACCAATTTTTCCATCTTTTTCAACATTAATAACTTTTACTTCTACTTGGTCGCCTACTTTTAAGTGATCATTAATATCCTTCACATAATTATCAGCAACTTCACTAATATGAACAAGACCCGTTAAGCCTTCTGGCAGCTCCACAAAAGCCCCAAAATTTGTAATACCTGTTACTTTACCTTGTAACTTGCTGCCTATCTCGATTGACATAAAAAAAATGCTCCTCCTTAGTGGTTAAAAAGTCAAATTTTACTTTATTATATATAATCCTAAAATATAGTGTCAATAAGACACGACCTACTTAGAAACAGGAAAAATTATCTCCCCTTTTCCAGAGAAGAAATAATCCCTCCTAGCAATCTTTAAAACATACTCTTCATCATTCAACTTTTGAACATCATCTTGTAATTTTTTTTCTTTCTTTGTTAATGAACCCAATTCTTTTTTCATCTCTTCAACCTTTACTTCTTTTGCTTTAACGGAACTATTTTGTTGATAAAACGTTACACTAATGCTCGCAATAATTGTAAAAGCAAAGACAAGAAAAACTGCTAAACGGCGATATAATCGCCTCCTGTTTTCATTTGTTTGTATTATATGTTCTCTGACAGAATTTGGATTCTGCTCTTCAATCAATCTTTGCCTCAGTTCCCTCATTTCCGAGGTCCCCCTAACTTCTTTTTTATACGCTCCCAAATTTGAAAGGTATATTTCTTCAATTTCCTTGTATGTTGCAGTAATCCTACATATCTCTTTATAAAAAGTTTAACACGGTTAGGGAGAAGTTTCCATATGAGCAAAGTAAGAAATCGAACAGGCCAGAAAAAAATTTTCCATACAAAAAGTAATATCCATACGGTACATTTCCACAACACATGCCCAATTGAAAATAATATACGAAATAAAAATAAAATAAAAGCAATAATAAGCTGCGCTATAATAATAACAGGTTTTATCATAAGTAGCTGTACAATTTGGATAAAAAATTGTATCGTTTGTACAAAAATATAAATGAGAAAATTCAATACTCGCATATACACTGCTTTCAATAAGCTTTGATATGCAGCAAAACCACAAAGCAAAGCTACAAAAACATATATACGTAATTCAGCTTCATTTACAAGCAGCAATACATAAAAGACAAACAGTGCTTGGACAATCCAAAACAGTATATCATATATAAATACAATCCAACGCTTACGCCGCGGTCGCTGTAAAAAGCGTTGGTATGTATCTAACGCCGCTCCAATCCAAGCACCCATTCCAATCATAGAAAGCATTGTATACAGTTGAATCGTTAAACTCATTTAAACAACTTACTAAAGAATCCTTTAGCTTTCTCCCCTTGATTTTCATCAATGTACAACATCTCATGAATTTTCCCTTTAATGGATACAATACCTTTTTCTACATCTAAATTTTTCATCTGTAAGTTTTGACCGCGAATTGTTAAAAAACCCATTACAGTTTCTAATAAAAACTCTTCACTATCAAAACTCTCTACTTGCTTTACGCCAGTAATATCTATTACACGTCTACCACGCATAATAATATCATGCTCTACAGAAACATTCTGTTGATTAGAAGACGCAACTGAGTAGCCCTTATTCACGTCAATCCCCCCATAGCTTTATACTATCTAGTAAATAATGTATGAGGAGAGAAAATAATTTAGAACAAGCCTTCTTCTGCTTTCACTTTCTCTTCACGAACTACCGTATACATGTTAGCTGCATCTTCTTTTTTCGTTGTTTCTTTTAATTCATTTACTTTTACAGTTACTACTTTTTGTCCAAAACGAATTGTTAGTTCATCTTCTACTTTCACAACAGAGCTCGCCTTTGCAGCTTGCCCATTAATCGCAATTCTTCCTTGATCAGCTACTTCCTTTGCTAATGTTCTCCTTTTAATT
>NZ_JBFTMC010000193.1:0-4117 GCF_056396765.1 Bacillus sp. 05T22 | reverse complement strand
AGGTTACCCACGTGTTACTCACCCGTCCGCCGCTAACTTCATAAGAGCAAGCTCTTAATCCATTCGCTCGACTTGCATGTATTAGGCACGCCGCCAGCGTTCATCCTGAGCCAGGATCAAACTCTCCAATAAAGTTAGTTTGTCTAGCACCTAAAATAAAAATTGACGTTTCACGTTGTTTGTTTCGTTTAGTTTTCAAAGTTCAACATCGCGTTTCAGCGACTTTTATAATATAACACAGTATATTATTTTCGTCAACAAGTTTTTTCGATAACTTGTATCTCTCATTTGCTGACTCTGCCTATTATATAGACTTTCCCATCTCTATGCAAGTATTATTCTAAAAAAAAATAAGAGAGGGAAAATCCCCACTCTTATTCTTCAGAAGCCTCTTCGCTTCCATCTTCTTCTTCATCTTTTTGCGCTTTTGCTACTGTTGCTACTTCTTGTTCATTTTCCAAACGGATTAATCGTACACCTTGCGTATTACGACCCATTTGAGAAATTTGATCAACTGGCATACGGATAATAATACCCGCAGCTGTAATTAGCATAATATCTTCTTCGCCAGTTACAGACTTAACTGCTACTAATTTACCGTTTTTATCTGTGATATTACATGTTTTTAAACCTTTACCACCGCGACTTTGTAGACGATATTCATCAACCGGTGTACGTTTTCCGTAACCATTTTTGGTTACAATTAAAACGTTCATATCCTCTTCAACAATTTCCATACCTACAACTTGGTCTTCATCACCTAGTGTAATAGCTTTTACACCTGCCGCATTACGTCCCATTGAACGAACATCTTGCTCATTGAAACGGATTAACATACCGTTACTTGTTCCAACAATAATATCCTTATCACCAGATGTTAAGCGTACAGAGATTACTTCGTCCTCTTCACGAAGGGAAATTGCAATTAAACCATTCGTACGTATATTGGCAAATGACGAAAGAGGCGTTCTCTTAGAAATACCTTGTTTTGTTGTGAAGAATAAGAATTGATCATCACCAAATTCACGGATTGGAATAATAGCGTTAACCCACTCACCTTTATCTACTCCTAACAAATTAATAATTGGTATACCTTTTGCCGTACGGCTATACTCTGGAATTTCATATCCTTTTGTACGGTATACTTTACCTTTGTTTGTGAAGAATAGAATATGATCATGTGTAGACGTTGTCAATAAATGCTCAACAAAGTCATCATCATTCGTACCCATTCCTTGTACACCACGTCCCCCACGGTTC
The DNA here is from genome assembly GCF_056396765.1 of Bacillus sp. 05T22. NCBI lineage: Bacteria > Bacillati > Bacillota > Bacilli > Caryophanales > Bacillaceae > Bacillus > Bacillus sp. 05T22. The sequence goes on along the minus strand of NZ_JBFTMC010000193.1, from coordinate 2,857 downwards.
TGTGTTTTGTACGTAGAAGCTGGTAACCTTTTGATATAACCATTATGAGTAAGTGTGATAGCTATATTTTGCTCTGGGATTAAATCCTCGTCTTCAATTGATTCCATACCACCAATTGTAATTTCTGTTCTTCTTTTATCATTAAAGCGTTCTTTTACTTCTATTAATTCTTCACGAATAATTTCAAGAACCTTTTCTTCATCCGCTAAGATGGCCTTTAATTCAGCAATTAACTTCATTAGGTCTTGATATTCTTGTTCAATTTTTTCACGTTCTAGTCCTGTTAAGCGTTGCAGACGCATATCTAAAATTGCTTGCGCTTGTTTTTCACTTAAACCGAAACGTTCCATCAATCCTTGTTTTGCAATATCAGCAGTCTTTGAACTACGAATTAAAGTAATTACTTCATCAAGGTGATCTAATGCAATTCGTAACCCCTCTAAAATATGAGCCCGAGCTTCCGCTTTCTCTAATTCATAAGCAGTACGCCTACGAATAACTACCTGTTGATGCTCTAAATAATAATATAAAGTTTGTTTTAAGTTTAATACTTGTGGCTCCCCATTCACGAGCGATAACATATTAATACCGAAGCTTGTTTGAAGCGCCGTATGTTTATATAAATTATTTAATAGTACGTTTGCATTTGCATCACGGCGTACTTCCATGACAATACGCATACCATTTCGATCTGACTCATCGCGTAAATCTGTAATACCTTCGATTTTTTTATCGCGAACTAACTCTGCAATTTTTTCAATTAATCGAGCTTTATTCACTTGATAAGGCAGCTCTGTTACAATAATTGCTTGTTTTCCATTTGCCTTTTCTTCAATTTCAACTTTAGCACGAAGTATAATAGAACCGCGACCTGTTTCATACGCTCTTCGAATTCCACTTCTCCCTAAGATTAGACCCGCCGTTGGAAAATCTGGTCCCGGAATAAATTCCATTAATTCCGCAATAGTAATGTCAGGATTATGACTCAATGCTAGCACGCCATCAATTACTTCTCCAAGTTGATGAGGCGGAATATTTGTTGCCATACCAACCGCGATACCTGTCGTACCGTTTACTAATAAGTTAGGAAAGCGTGCTGGTAATACAATTGGTTCTCTTTCAGAACCATCATAGTTATCTTGATAGTCAATTGTATTCTTTGTAATATCACGTATTAATTCCATGGAGATTTTAGACATTCTTGCTTCTGTATAACGCATCGCTGCCGCCGAATCCCCATCAACAGAACCGAAGTTACCATGTCCATCAACAAGCATATAACGTTGACTAAAATCTTGTGCCATACGTACCATTGTTTCGTAAACGGCTGAATCACCATGCGGGTGATACTTACCAATTACTTCACCAACAATACGCGCTGATTTTTTATATGCTTTATCAGCAGTAATCCCTAAATCATTCATTGCGTATAAAACCCTGCGATGCACAGGTTTTAACCCATCACGAACATCTGGTAGTGCACGAGATACGATAACACTCATTGCGTAATCTAAAAATGAGGTACGCATTTCATGACTAATATTAATTTCTCGAATTCGTGCTTGTTGTTGATTGTCTGACATCAACGAGCACCTCCTCTTACATTTCCGTTACATATACATTGATTTATATGTAGAAGACAGGAATGCTTAGATTCCTGTCATTACTTACTTAAATATCAAGGTTTTTCACGTATTTTGCATTTTCTTGGATAAAATTACGGCGTGGCTCTACTTTATCACCCATTAAAATTTCAAACGTTTCATCTGCTTCAATTGCATCTTGCAGAGAAACTTGAAGTAATAAACGTACTTCTGGATCCATTGTCGTTTCCCATAATTGAGTCGGATTCATTTCCCCAAGACCTTTGTAACGCTGAATACCAGGTTTTGGCTGAGCTGGTAACTCTGCTAATATCTTTTCAAGTTCTTTATCGTTATAAGCATATTGAATTTTTTTCCCTTGTTGCACTTTAAACAATGGTGGTTGTGCAATATATATATAACCATGTTCAATGATTTGACGCATATAACGATAGAAGAACGTTAATAATAGAGTACGAATATGCGCACCATCAACATCGGCATCGGTCATAATAATAACTTTATGATAGCGGGCTTTTTCAATATCAAAATCCCCACCGATATTTGTACCAATCGCTGTGATAATCGTACGTACTTCATCATTAGATAAAATCTTATCTAAGCGTGCCTTTTCAACGTTAATAATTTTACCCTTAAGTGGTAAAATCGCTTGAAAGTGGCGATCGCGTCCTTGTTTTGCAGAACCTCCTGCAGAATCTCCCTCTACGATGTAAATTTCACTAATCGAAGGATCTTTAGAAGAACAGTCTGCAAGCTTCCCTGGCAAACTAGATACTTCCAGCGCACTCTTTCGACGCGTTAATTCACGTGCCTTCTTCGCTGCTACACGTGCACGTGCCGCCATTGTTCCTTTATCCACAATCTTACGAGCAACATTTGGATTCTCAAGTAAAAACTTTTCGAACGCTTCTGAGAAAACAGACTCTGTAATCGTTCTCGCTTCACTATTTCCAAGTTTTGTTTTCGTTTGTCCCTCAAACTGTGGATTCGGATGTTTGATGGAAACAATCGCTGTTAGTCCTTCACGTACATCTTCACCTGTTAGGTTACTATCAGCATCTTTTAAGATGTTATTTTTTCGTCCATAATCATTTATTACACGCGTTAGGGCCGTCTTGAAACCAACCTCATGTGTACCGCCTTCATACGTATGAATATTATTCGTAAATGAATAAATATTGTTTGTATAACCTTCGTTATATTGAAGAGAAACTTCAACTTGAATTCCATCTTTCGAACCCTCTACATATACA
>NZ_JBFTMC010000192.1:0-4145 GCF_056396765.1 Bacillus sp. 05T22 | reverse complement strand
GTCATTCTCCTCGTCTCATTTTTCTAGAATATAGCTTAGTTTAAAAAACTTTGCAACAGAACCAAAATTATCATATCTTAATACGAAAAAAGAGGAGGAAATAATATGACAATCGCAACGGCAGTTTTATCATTCTTAGGTGGAATCATCCCATTAGTAGGAGAGCTTTTAAAAGCAGTAATGTAAGTTCATTATTCCGCAATTATTTATAAAAATTATCATACAAATGATCTGTATATCAAAGATGAATTGATGTGCAGATCATTTGTGTGAGCAAAGTCCCTTTAGCATTATGAAGGGACTTTTTTAAATTTCTACATACTTGAGGTTCCGTCACATCAACATCAAGTTAAAGCACTTTTAAAAATTAGTTTACTTTCAAAAAAATGATTTCATTAGTCTTATCCGGCTGTACCCCGATTCGGCAGGCCGAATACAGACCTTGGGCTTTGCCCAAACCCACTGGGGAACTCTTCCCCAGGCCCCCTTCTAAAAAAAACAAAAACGTGGAATAAATAGCTGTTCTCCAGTGAACGCTTCGTTTCCTTACATATTTGTAAGCTTTTTGTCATGTATTTAGATAGTAACGAATGTATAACAATATTATATTTAATGAGCAGTATTAATAGTGTACATAAAGAAATCATTTAAATATGGAGGTTTTAAAATGAAAAAATATATTTTAACTTTACTATCTTTACTTATAGGAATCGGGTGTTTAGTTAGCCAAAATATCATCGGATCTACAGTTGCACCAAATGGTACTCTTATCGAAACATTTTATCTAATACCAATCGGTTTTTCATTTATAGCATTAGCTTTAATTAGTAGCGCATTTATTGGGTTCAGAAAACCGATAAACCAATAATAACATTTGACTGGAAGTCCAATACTCATATATTAGTAAAAGTAGAGTGGTTCAACTCGGAGGAAGGCACCTTAGGGTGTCTTTTCTTTATGGTGTCCTGCCGATAAAACACGGATATCGTATACAATCCGAGTTTTGTTGATGGCACCCCATGCCCATCAAGCTAACATTTTGAAGGGCCCCAAAAACGAAAAAAATGAACTTTGTTGCTATAAAAGGCACAAAATTTTCGTTTTGGGGGTATTATGTGATCTTAAGTTGATGGAGATGTGGTGATACCCATCTTTAGATAAACAGATCCTTTTTTTAATAGGTATTCTTCTACTTCTTAATTAAGAAATAGTTAAGAAATAGTTAAACCCCATTTAAAAATTTTTTCCCATAATAAAATTATAGACACACAAGAAAGTTGGTATTTTCACATGAGTACAATAATAAAAACCGTAAATTTAACGAAGTTATATGGTAACCAGAAATCAGTTGATAACTTGAATTTAAATGTACATCAGGGACAGATTTATGGATTTATTGGCCGAAATGGTGCGGGTAAAACAACTACTATCCGAATGTTATTAGGATTAATAAAACCTACAAGTGGAAAAATCGAAATATTCGGTGAAGATTTAGCGAAAAATCAGAAGGAAATTTTAAGAAGAATAGGTTCAATTGTTGAAGTTCCTGGTTTTTATGAAAATCTAACCGCAAAGGAGAATTTATTAATTAATGCTAAAATTATCGGATTGCATAAGAAAAATGCGATTGAAGAGGTATTAGAAATTGTGGGACTACAACATGAAACGAAAAAACGGGTAGGAAAATACTCTTTAGGAATGAAGCAACGGTTGGGAATTGCAAGATCTCTTCTCAATTATCCTGAATTATTAATATTAGATGAACCGACTAACGGCTTAGACCCAATTGGTATTAAAGAAATGCGAAAGCTAATTAAATCTTTAGCGATGGAAAGAAATATAACCATATTAATTTCTAGCCACATTTTAGCTGAAATCGAACAATTAGTCGATTATATGGGGATTATTCACGAAGGAAAACTATTAGAGGAAGTTGCTCTTGATACACTTCGAAAAACAAATCGTCAATACTTAGAATTCCAAGTAAATAATGACAATAAAGCTGCGATGCTGTTAGAAAGTCAATTTCATATCTCAGATTATGAGGTTCATAATGAAGGAAACATTCGTATCTATTCTCATTTTGGGCAACAAGGAAAGATTAATAAAGCGTTTGTCCAAAACGATATTGAAGTATTAAAAATTATGATGAGCGAGGATAAATTGGAAGATTACTTCACCAAATTGGTTGGGGATGGAACAATTGGTTAATTTATTATACACAGAACTATTAAAATTAAAACGGTCTTATATGCTTTTGATTAGTATTATGGGGGCAACGGTAGCACCTTTTATGGTAGTAGTAGCTTCATATATAAGCATAAAAACAAAACATCCTACTCCAACTATTGTGTTTGAACAACTGTTTAATGAAGTCACTTTGTATACTGTTGTAGTGATTGGAGTCCCCCTATTTGGAGTCATCACCGCTTATCTTTTTAATCGTGAATATGCAGAAGACACATTAAAAAATTTATTAACTATTCCTGTATCACGCATTAAATTCCTTATAAGCAAATTAATAGTCTTATTCTTATGGATTATGCTCTTAATTTTGGTTGCTTGGGGACTAACTGTCATTTTCGGTCTATTAGGACAGTTTAAAGGTCTTAATTCATTATTATTAATAAATTCCTTAAAACGACTTCTTATAGGTGGGGCATTTCTTTTTATTCTATCAACACCAGCCATATTTATAACAATTGTATTAAAGAGTTATGTACCAACTATGGTATTTACGATTGTAATAGTCTTATTAAACTTAATGACGACAAATTCAAAACATAGAGGATTGTTTCCATGGCAAGCAGCAGGAGATATTTCAAGAAATACGCTTCTTCCCACTTACCCTCCCGAATATTCCTATATTGTTATTTTTGCAACATCTTTCATTGGATTAATAGCAGTAATTACATATTTTAAAAGGGTAGATATTCACTGAGGATGTAATATTTGAAACTACCTAAGGTTTGAAAAACAACGAAAAACTATAGAAATATACGCAATTAAGGAGAGATTTGAAAATGTCTTTTTCTCAATTAAATATTGATGCTTTTCGAGCTATCAATGATTTAGGTAAACAATATTCGTTTCTAAACTCAACCATGATATTTTTGGCAGAATATATGGTGTATTTCTTAGCTTTAATTATTGTAGTGTATTGGTTTACTCGATCTAATCAAAATAGAATGATGATTGTTCAAGCGATGATTGCTTTTGTGACTGCTGAGATAATTGGAAAACTCGCAGGAAAATTTCATTTGAATTATCAACCATTTGCAGTATTACCTGATGTTAATAAACTTGTCGATCATGCAGTAGATAATTCATTTCCTAGTGACCATACGATTCTATTTTTTTCAATTTGCTTTTCATTTTGGCTTGTTCGTAAAAAGGCTGGATGGTTATGGCTTGTGCTTGCATTCTGTGTAGCTATCTCTCGTATCTGGGTAGGCGTTCATTATCCTTTCGATGTCGTAACGGGGGCTTTATTAGGAAGTATTTCAGCATTATTTTCGTATTGGTTAACACCGAAAATTACATTTATCAAAGAATTACTTAAACTTTATGAAAAAATGGAGCAAAATGTCTTACCATCCAAAAACAAATCGAAAGACTTTTAAGTATATGTAATTGTAAAAAGAATTGCACATTATAAAAATCTAAAATAAATAAAGTAGGATATTGAAGAGTAAACATACGATAATGGTATATGAYTCAGGATTCAGTCATCAGCAAAGATTATGTAAAAAATTAGCCGATTCCCTGTACGTTAAGGAATCGGCTAATTTTCGTCCAAATTGTGTCTAAACGTACATTGATTAGAGTATTATGAAGAGAGGACTGTTCGTTCAATATAGGGACGAATATCCTCTCTTTTTATAGATGTTAGAAATATAAACAGTAGCTTACATATTTAGTCTAGTTCGTATATTATGTAGCTACAACGCCGTCTCAAGAAGTTGGAAGGTGGGAACAGGCAATTACGTGAGCAATTAAAGATTGCTTACGCAGATATTTATAAGGGTTCTGTTGCAAAGTTTCCGAAGACATAAAGAGATGGGGAATATTGCGGACCAGTTTTATGAAACTATTAATAATTCGTGTAATGCGTTATACGTCGAAAAAACGAAGTTTGGTTGAAG
>NZ_JBFTMC010000191.1:0-4234 GCF_056396765.1 Bacillus sp. 05T22 | reverse complement strand
CTTTTTCCTTCTCGCTCATTGTCCTATTATTGTGTTTGATATTAGTTTTATTAGTTGCCTTTTTGAGAGAAACTGACATGCTCATGACGAATCAACTCCTTGCTACCACTATACCAAAAGCTTTGTTACTTTGGCAAAGTAACCTTTTCTGTATTGTGACATTCCGCTACGCTCCATGTACACAATGAAAAGGCTCTGCGAGACTTATTGGCTCCGCCAAGCCATGCCCTGCATGGCAAAAAAAGACCTCGGACTTTGTCCGAACCTACAAGGGGAACTTTCCCCCTTGACCCCTTTATAAAACACCCCCACCCCCCTCAATTTTGAGGGGGCTCCCTCGCCGGTTGGCAGGGGCAAAAGGGTACCTTTTGACAACCACAAGAGGGTACCATAGTGAGTCTATCAACTCCTTAATGCTCCTTCATTTCGCTTTGGCTTCATTCTGTCCGCTTACCGTTGACAGACACGATGCAACTACCTCTTATCTATGAGTTATCGCTCCAACATTTTGATAAAAACACGCAAAGCAAAAAAATAAAATAAGCTATCCAAATGGACAGCTCCTTTACATAATTGTCGTTATAAGTAGTAAATTTAGATAGCAAAATGTCGATGGCTTTGTTATTTTATGGATATCAATTCTTAGGAGTGATAGCAATGGATGAAATTGAATTAATTTTACCTAGTTTAGAATTTGAACAAGAAATTATGAATTACAAGAACGAGTACCCATATAATTCAAATGGAATTGAAGGAACTTCTACATTAGCTTTTAAAAACAGCGTAACAGACTGGTTAGATCATTTAAAAATAAACGAAAATCGAAAAACTGTTCCTGACAATCGAGTACCAGCAATTCAGTATATTGCTGTTAAAAAGAGCGATAGTTCAATTGTTGGTATGTTGAATTTAAGATTAGAATTAAATGACTATTTATTGAACTATGCAGGGCATATTGGATATTCTGTAAAACCAAGTGAAAGAAAAAAAGGATATGGTTCAAAAATGCTAGGATTAGCCTTATCAAAATCAAAAATATTAGGGCTTAATAAAATCCTTGTAACGTGTGCTGATGATAATTTGGGTTCAATAGGGATAATAGAAAATAATAACGGTGTATTAGAAGATAAGAGATTAGATCCTAATGATGGGAAATTGACTAGAAGGTACTGGATATCATTATAATTATGATTTTTATCTATTAACTTTTATAAAGTAATGAATACTATATACATATAAAGTTAACATAACGCCACATTATCGGTAGCAAGAAAAAAGCGGATTCCTACTCTCATAAGGGATTCGCCTTTTTCTCTTTCTATGAGGCTATGCATCTTTTTATACATTCCTATTCTGGCGCGCCTTTTGGCCTCCCCATAGTTCCCGATGTCTTCCTATTTTTTGCATAAAATCTTGCATACTTTTAGTGTTGTTTTTTTCTGAAATGCTGGCGGTACCCCTTAATGAAAAATAAAATTGTATATAATAAATCCTAAAATTAACATTAAAATTAATAAACCTATACTTTTCCAACCCATACCACCAGATAAATCTGCTAAATTACCATTTTCCGCTCTTTTTAATCCCTCGTTCAGAGAACCTGTAGGATTATTTTTTAATTCATTTTGTCTTAAGCGTTCTCTTTTTTCTTTTGGTGTTTCTTTTGAATCCATATATAATCACCTCCAAAATTAATTCATATTTTGCTTATTTAATAATTGCTGTGTAATGTTTTTCTTTTAATTTTAAGCTACTCCTTGTTTTTGGGTGTGAGTGCTGGCTGGGGGGTTGGGGGCTAGCCCCCAGGAACTTAACGTAACTAAATATGGAGTAAGTTTGTTGCTTAGAACGATAGAACTAGGTGTTTCGGCTGGTACAATTGCCAGTCCAAGTCGAGCAACTTAACCTCGTTTTTGGTCTGTTCGGCTTGGCGAAAGCTAAAAACCAGCCGAATTTCTCCATGCAATGGAGGAAAGGTGGAGATTTTTGAGCGTTCTTTGCTCAAAAATACTACCTGACCATTGCATGGAGAAAAACCTTACTAAGAGATATAGAAAGGGACAGGCTAAAAAATGTTGATAAATAAGGTTTTTTGAAGAAAGTATGTGTCATAGCTTGTGACACATTAATGTGTCATAGCTTGTGACACATACTTGACGCACCTTGTGTCAATAATTACTTGACTATATTCATACAATGACCTACAATGTGTCATAATTGATACATTAATGTATCATAGCTTGTGACACATTAAAAATGGGGGTATTAACTATGAGTGGTGAAACTAACGAAGATATCAACATTAACAAAGAACAACTTTTTGACATCTTAGAACTAGCAGGAATATCAAAAAACGATATAGTAAGATTTGCAGACTTAAAAAAAACAGAAGAACAAAATCGACAAGAACAAGAGGAAAGAGAAAAGAATTTTAATTTTATTCAATTGTATCGTGAAAATATGCCTGAATTAAGATGGCTTATGACTAATCAACCATTCGCAAGTAGTTTGTTATTTTTTATACTAGAACATATGGACAATCGTAATGCTTTAGCTTGCTCATATGCAGTCTTTGAAGATTATTTTAAAAAATCACGTTCAACTGTTTATCGAGCAATTAAATTACTCGAAGAAAATGGTTTTTTAGATGTTTTAAAAATGGGGAATTCTAATGTTTACATAGTTAACGAAAACCTTGCTTGGACAGATAAAAACACAAGTAAAAAATTTGCAAAATATGATGGGAAAATCCTTGTTAGCAAAAAGGAAAATAAAGATTATCAATATCGAAACCAATTTGATAGATTCAAAGCCTTACGCGAAAGAGAAGGGATAAAATAGAGCAAAAAAGCGATACCCCTTACAATAGGTATCGCTTTTTTATCGCCCCATGTCCATGTCATGTCCTTTCTGTTTGCTTTTCACTTCTCTCTTATGCTCACGTTCAAACTGATTGTCTATACCTTTCATATCCAATTCATTTTTGATAAGCCCTCTAAACGCTTCAAATTGCTCTTTAAAGATTTTTTTCGTTTGTTGGTATAAAACCTTTATGTTTGCTTTCAAATCGTATATATGAGCCTTCAAATAGTTTATATCGCCCTTTAATGAACCGATTTCAAGCGTAGCTGACACCAATTCCTTTTTTAACTGTTCATTTTCTTTCGTTTTTTGATAGACTTCCTCACGAAGATTTTTATTCTCCTGAACTAGATCCGTTGTCTGCAAACGCTCATAATCATTTTTCACGAGATATGCGTCATTCATGATTTTTTTAATCCTCTTAAGTTCACTCGTTGAAACAATCCAATTACCAGTTTCTTTGGTTACCGTTTCTGATTTAAAAAACCCTGACTTTACAACCTCTGTTTTTTTCTCTTTTCCTTTGGTCTTGATATTAATATCTAATGGCAATTGCTCGCTCATTTCTCGCAATTCATTTTTTCTTTCAGAAATCTTTTGATTTAGAAATTGAAGTTCCTTTTCTAAATCCTTTTTTTCTTTGTAATCATTCACGTCTTTGTAATTGTTTGAGCCAACTAATTTTCGTTCAATACTACGTTCTTTTAACATTTCTCCTAACAAATTCACTTCTTTTTCTCGCCAATCATCAAAAGGACGAGTTTTATCTAACATTGGATCTTGTTGCGTAATCGCTCGGTCAAATGATACTTGCTTTTCAAGTCCTCGCTTATATCCACTTGCCACAGGTACAAAATTCAAATGCATATGAGGACTAGCCTCGTCATTATGAATAACCGCATTATAAACTTTCAAATTAGGATTTCGTTCTTCAAAACCCTTGAACCATTCTAATAAAATCTCATTCGCATTTTCATAATCAGCACGACAATTAAAATCGTTCATGTCACCAACTTGAATTATCATTTCTTGCTGCAGTGAAGTTTTTTTACTAGATTGAATGTGTTTGTAATAGTCATCAATTTTTCTATCGTTTCGTTTTTGTTTGGCGTTATATTTCTCCAACACTTCTCCAAATTCTTCTCGATACAATTCCTTTAAATTTTTTTGAATAAGATATTTATTTTCGTCAGACTTTGAATAATCTATGTGCGAATTTCGCTCTTTTTCCTTCTCGCTCATTGTCCTATTATTGTGTTTGATATTAGTTTTATTAGTTGCCTTTTTGAGAGAAACTGACATGCTCATGACGAATCAACTCCTTGCTACCACTATACCAAAAGCTTTGTTACTTTGGCAAAGTAACCTTTTC
>NZ_JBFTMC010000190.1:0-4245 GCF_056396765.1 Bacillus sp. 05T22 | reverse complement strand
CTTCAGTTCCTTCTTCAACTGGAGTACCGTATCCAGATGATTATAGTGAATTTAACGATTTTAATGGATGGGATAATGGAGGTGTTCATTTCAACTCAAGTATTATTAATAAAGTTGCGTATTTAATTGCAAAAGGTGGCACTCATAACRGTGTAACTGTAAAAGGTATTGGCGAGGATAAAATGTTTGATATTTTCYATTATGCAAACACTGATGAATTAAACATGACTTCTGGTTTCTCYGAATTGAGATCGGCATGCCTTCGAGTTGCAGCAAATAAATATGGKGCGAAMTCAACTGARGYTCAAGCAGTYCAAAAAGCTTTTGATGCAGCAAAAATTAAGGTAACAGTGAAAAAAACTGCGGAAAACCAAGCGCTGGAGTTAACTGTACCGTTTACAACTACACTACATGTAGGTGATACGTTCGACCCGATGAGAGGTGTAAAAGCTGTTGATAAAGAAGATGGTGATTTAACAAATAGAGTAAAACATAAAGGCAATGTAGATACTTCTAAACCAGGTAAATACATTGTGGAGTATTCGGTTGTCGATTCCCAAGGGGTTAATGCAACGGCTACACAGACTGTAATTGTAGAGGGAAATGGAGAAACTCCAGGTATGGAACCTAAATTAACAGTGCCTGTTGGAGCAACAATTAATGTAGGAGATTCATTCGACCCAATGGCAGGAGTATCAGCTACTGATAAAGAAGACGGTGACCTTACTTCTAAAGTAACAGTTGATGGTAAAGTAGATACATCTAAAGCCGGTACTTATGAAGTAATATATAGTGTCAAAGATTCCGCAGGTAATGAGGTAACTACAATACAAAAAGTGGTTGTGAAAGATAAAGACAATAACAACGGTAATGGCCCTGATAATGACAATAACAACACTAACAACAGCACTGCTTCTGATACTGGTAACAGTACTATCTTAAATAATAGTACTTCTGATAAAAAAGAAGTTACATATAAAAAGCTTCCAAAAACGGGTGCAAGTACAAATAACAGTGCAGCAATGGGTGTATTGATGGTTCTTGCAGGTATTGTTCTTTCTTTTGGTCGTAAATTTAGAAAGGTATTAAAATAATAGTAACTTATTGCATTTTATTGTATTATTGCAGTGAATTAAAAAGCACCTTCAAATATTGAAGGTGTCTTTTTATCAACTTTTATAAACTAATTTTCTAATATAAACATTTCGAAGTTAATATAAAAACACTATTGTTTAGGGGATAAATGAGGAGAGGTTCAAATCCATAAGAGGCTAATATTCGGTATACAGAAAAGATGGCGTTTTTTATGAACTTTTATTAATATTCAGCTAGAGTCTGATTTACATAGTAGGCCTCACCATATCCAAAAAAGAAACTTGTACGTTTAAACACAAATTGGACACATTTTAACTGATACACTGTACGTTAAGCGCAAAGTTTGTTACCAAAAAACTAGCCTTTTGAAAAAAAGATCCCCTAATATGAGGGCACTGAAAAAGTCCTCATAGTTTAAAAAGTGAAAGCTTCCTCGATTTCATCGAGGAAGCTTTCACTTTTTTCATGTATAATGGTTGTACTAATTCTAGGTGGTGTTCCGGATGATTTCAAAACAACAATCTCTTAACCTTAGTCCATTCATGGCGATTTACGATATCGTCGTGCCAAAAGATAATATGCTTCGTCAATTTAATGAAATGGTTGATTTTTCTTTTGTTTTAGAAGAATTGAAGGATAAATATTGTCTCGATAACGGTCGCAATGCAGTGCCGCCCGTTCGTATGTTCAAATATTTATTGTTAAAATCCATTTTTGATTTATCCGATGTAGATGTTGTCGAACGCTCAAAATATGACATGTCTTTTAAATATTTCTTAGATATGGCACCAGAAGATATGGTGATCGACCCTAGTTCGTTAACGAAGTTTCGTAAGCTTCGTTTAAAAGATGTAGGGTTACTTGACATGCTCATCCAAAAAACAGTGGAAATTGCACAGGAAAAGGACTTGATTACAAGTAAATCAATTATTGTTGACGCTACGCATACAAAAGCACGCTTCAATCAAAAATCGCCGAAAGAATTTTTAATGGAGAAATCAAAACTACTCCGCAAAGCGGTTTATCAAATCGATGAAGGAATGAAAGAAAAATTCCCACCTAAAACAACGACGAATGACTTAGGTGACGAACTCGAATATTGTCAAAAAGTCATTGAAGCGGTAGAAAAAGAAGAAATGATTCGTAAATATCCAAATGTGAAAGAAAAACTCAACTATTTGAAAGAAATTGTAGAAGACCACCAAGAACACCTTCAATTTTCACAAGATCCTGATGCACGAATTGGACATAAAACAGCCGACTTCTCTTTCTTTGGATATAAAACACATATTGCGATGAACGAAGAACGTATCATTACAGCGGCGGTGATTACAACAGGTGAAAAAAGCGATGGAAAATACCTTCAAACATTGGTTGAAAAAAGTCGTGAAACAGGAATGGAAATTGATACGGTCATTGGAGATACTGCTTATTCAGAGAAAAATAATATTCAATATGCCAATCAACATGAATTACAATTAGTCGCTAAATTAAACACAATTGTGACACAAGGACCACGTAAAAAAGAAGATGAATTTGAGTTTAATAAAGATGCGGGTATGTACGTTTGTAAAGCTGGACATATGGCTATCCGTAAAGCACGTACTGGTAAAAAGGGAACAAACAAGAATCAAAGCCACACTTACTATTTTGATATCAACAAATGTAAAGTATGTCCATTTAAAGATGGGTGTTATAAAGAGGGCGCGAAAAGTAAGACGTATTCTGTCACCATAAAATCGACAGAACATAAGGAACAACAGGCATTTCAGGAAAGTACATACTTCAAAGAAAAGGGGAAAGAGCGTTATAAAATTGAAGCGGAAAATAGTGAACTGAAGCACAGACCCGGGTATGATGTGGCATCTTCCTCGGGTCTGATTGGCATGCAAATGCAAGGAGCAATGGCCATATTCGCTGTTAACTTAAAACGAATTATGACCCTATTAAAAGAAAAAAAGTAACAAAAATATAGAAAGAAAAGTCGCCTTTCTTGTTTTACATGTGTTTTATGAGATGAAAAACGGAAGTTTTTCAGTGCCCTCAATATTAACTCCATCTTTTTTATTGTTTAATATATTACTTTATGATATATTATTTTTAGATATATCATAAAGTGATATAGGAGAGTAGGAATAAAATGAAATCATTAGAGCAGTTAACTGATTCTGTATTTTATATTATGGCAGGATTCACCAAACCAAGGCATGGCTATGCGGTGATGAGCTTGATTGAAGAATTAACAAAGGGGAAAGTAGTAATTGGGCCTGCATCACTATACACAATTATTAAAAAGTTAATAACCGAATCTTACATTGAATTATTTGATGATTCAGACTCACGTAGAAAAGTATATGTTTTGACAGATAAAGGTAGAGAAGTGTTGGAACAAGATATTTTGAGACGTAAAACGATGCTTGATTTTGCTGAAAATGGATTAAAAGGGGAGAACTAAAATGGGGAAAACAAAATACATCATGTCAAATGGGATTGCTTTTTCAGAAGAAATAGATTTAAAAAAGCTAAGAAAGTATGCTGCAAAAGGATGGATTGTGAAACGTTTTAAACGAATGGGATATGAATTAGAAAAGGGCGTTGCTGAAGATACTATTTTTAGTCTTGATATAAGACCATTAGCAGAAAATGAATTGGAAGAATATATTGAAATGTTTGAATTGGCAGGTTGGGAATATGTTTGTTCAAGTTATTATGGTGTGCACCTATTTAAGGCCAAACCTGGTACAAGACCAATTTATACAGATAAAGAAACAAAACAGGAGAAAATAAAAACACTTAGACAACCAGTTATGTCAACAGTTTTAATTAGTATGACCATGCTGATTGTAAGTTATTTAGTTCATTCGGTAAGTTCAGGGGTATTAAGTACAATATTTTCGATAGTTTTCTTATTTTCCCTTGTCATTACCATTCCAATGTTAATGACATTAATGGCGACCTACTACCATTCGATTCGAACAAAATAGTATAGAAAGGGGTCCCGCCACATCGCTATCAAGCTAAGCTCATACAACGTTAATTATTATAGAGGTTGTTTCTTTTTTATAAAGATTATGTGTAGAGAATTTAAAGATTTGCATACGAAATAAACCCTATCGGGTTTCATTTTTTTGAATTAAGCCGCTTGATTAT
>NZ_JBFTMC010000189.1:0-4432 GCF_056396765.1 Bacillus sp. 05T22 | reverse complement strand
CCCTCCATTGTTTATAAGCCAGTAGCGCCATTCTTTTTATCTCTTCAAAATCTGGAATATCCTTTATTTTCATTGTAGTTAATCGCCTTTGACATCAATGGTTTAGGCATTATTCGTTAATTCTATTATATGTACCACATATCATCGCCGTTCTCTTTTCCTGCAATATAGAAATATCCCTATTTCCATAAGTAGACATTTCTATATATCCCTACTTTTTGTTATCAAAAATAGCGAAGATACTGTTGGTTTGTAATAAAGTTTGATCAAAATGCTTAGGTTGTTTGTTGCTAGTGAATAATTTTTTATAAAAAAGTTTAATCATTTTCTATCTGTGTTTGCTCCACAATCGCGCCCGATTGTGGAAGATCTTATTGAAGATAAGCATCCCCTTAGCTTAATAATGAAAAGGTTACTGCGAGAACAATTTCTTTAATATTGATGTCTTCTCCTACAATTAAAAATCTATTATGTTTATTTTTTTGAAATTACAGTAAACATCCCCGTCATGTTTGGTGAGTAATCTTTAAAATCATATTTTTCATAGAACGATTCTTTACCTTGTGATGCAAACAAACCGACAAACGCCTTATCAGGGGCATTCCGATTTAAGTATTCAACCAAAATATTCATTATTTCTTTCCCAATACCATTTTTCTGATAATCTGGATGAACCACTATATCTTGAATATAGAAATAGATAGCCCCATCACCAACAATTCTCCCCATGCCCACAATTTGTTCATTATCATTGACTGTGATGCAGTGAATAGAATTCTTCAGTGATGTTTCCACCACTTCAAAATTCATATAATTAGTCCATCCCACAGACTCGCACAAATATTTGTATTCTTCCAATGTTGGAATGTTATTTTTAAACTCATATTTCTTCAAAATGTATCCTCCAAGTCCTCAATTTCAACAAGTATATAAATTCGACATCTTTTTATCTATTCCTCTTACTCAACTAAACTCCCTTTAGCTAAAGTACAAACCTTCATATTCTCTAAGATGTTCTTCAACAATCTGGCCCGATTATTGAATAGAATGACCCGCATTTTTTTAAACACCTTTATTATTTTTTAAGCGACTTTTCTGTCGCTTAACAGCATAAATGGCAGATTCTATTACATGTACCACATATCACTGTTACAACCTTCTTCACAATATAGGAATATTCCTATTTCTATAAGTGGATATTTCCCTATATCCCTACTTCTGCTATCAAAAATATTGCAATGGGATATTGGGGAAGTTCTAAAAAAATATCTGGAGTGATATAATTGGCAGATTCTATTGCATGTACCACATATCACTGCTATAATTTTATTTACAATATAGAAATATCCCTATTTCTATAAATGGATATTTCCCTATATCCCTACTTCTGCTATCAAAAATATTGCAATGGGATATTGGGGAAGTTCTAAAAAAATATCTGGAATGATATAATTGGCAGATTCTATTGCATGTACCACATATCACTGCTATAATTTTATTTACAATATAGAAATATCCCTATTTCTATAAATGGATATTTCCCTATACCTTGATTTCGGTACCAAAAATACAGAAATAGGGATATAGGGAATTTTTTAAATAGATAACTGGAGTGGTATAAATGGCTATTACAATTACTGTTGGGAACTACAAAGGGGGCGTTGGTAAAACCACTAATGCTGTATTAAACTCTTATGAATTCGCAAAAAAGGGGAAACGAACTTTACTCGTTGACCTTGATCCACAGAGTAATGCAACAAAATCTCTAATGTTAACAAAATCTACCCTTAATCCTGACGAAAATGTAACTGTAAAAAAAACATTAATGAAAGGAATTCAAGAGGGGAATTTAGATGGATTAGAAGTTAAAATAATGGAAAATTTATATTTAATTCCTTCTTACGTTGATTTTCAAGATTTCGCAAAATTTCTATATAAATCGTGTTCTTCTGAAGTAGAAGAAGATTACTACTTTAAGGGATTACTTGAGAAAATAAAACATAAATACGATTACATATTTATCGATGTTCCACCTATGTCAATTGAAGTCACAAAAAATGCAGTTGTAGCTTCTGATTATGTTCTTATAGCTCTACAAACACAAGAACGTTCTCTTACTGGTGCGGAAAACTACATTAACCAACTAATAAAATTAAAAGAGCAATATGATCTTGATATTGAGGTTGTAGGTATTCTTCCAGTGCTATTAAAAAATAATGGTAAAGTGGATGAATACATTATGGAAAATGCTCGTGAAATTTTTGGTGAAGAAAACCTATTTAAAAATATCGTTCCACAGATGGAACGTATTAAAAGGTTTGATGTTAACGGTATTACTGAAAATGATAGACATGATTTAAATGTAATAGAACTATACGAAAAAATTAGTGATGAATTATTATCTCGTATCAATATTTTTGAAAGTCTGAAGGTTGGTGTATAACATGGCAAGAACTCCTGGATTATTAGGCAGAAAAAAGAGCAATTTTGACCCAACAGATCCTTATATCCCAAACGAGGATTCAGTTGTAACACAAAGTAGCGAAGATACTCCTGCTTCTCCACCTATAAATGAACAAAAACAAGTGAATCAGCAGGCGAAAAAGAAGGAGCAAACACCGGAGAAAAAGCAATTTAAAAACCAACAGGGAAGTATTAAAATTTCTAGTCAATCTAAGGAAGAACTCGAAGCACTAATGAAACTCACTAATACAAAATATGCTCATGAAATAATTGATTTACTTATAAATCGTTATGTAGAAAATGAATTAACTCCTGAACAGAAAATGAAATTTAAAATATTAACAGAGATTTAGAAATTTAGAAATATCCCTATTTCTAAATAGGGATATTTCTAAATTTTCGTAGTTTAAAAAAATACCGTCACCAGAGCTTCCTCCACGACTTTTTCTTCTCGTTTGCCGCTGCAACTTCCTCATGATATTCCTTATGTAAAGTGATAATAAGGTTATTTAATTTCGATATAAAAATATAAGAGCCTTGCTACATTTTTTTGTAGTAAAGTTGTTTAATTCTTATGGAACTAAAGCACTCGTTACTCTATTTAGTTAGATAAGTTATTTATTAGGAAAATTGTCAATCACTTGGATAGCTAGTTTCAACGCTTTTATTCTCCTTTCTAAAAGCGTTCTTTGGGGACTACCAGCCTTTGACTTATCATAAATGTTCTCAATTGATGGAAGCAAACCAGTAAGAACATTGCGAGCTTCTGCTAAATCTTCCTGGGTGTAATGATAGGGCCTTTGATTCCAAACGTTTTCTAGCATTGCTAAGCCGATGCAAACAGCTTTGAGTCGTTTCTTTACTAAGGTAGTATTTGCGCCTTTCTGAGTCATCTGTGACAAGGCATTTTCGAGTTTACTGATTGTCGATTGTAAAGATTTTATTGATTCCAATTTATCTACATTTGATACGTTTTCCATGTTAGTACTGTCCCTTCTTCGTTTCTGAATTATTTTGCTTGATATTTGATAAAATCGTTAAGAACCTGATTTCACTCGCAATATTTTAACATAAATAACTAACTCTCTTTGAGAAGGATTCTCAAAAATCCGGCCCAATTGTTGAACACAAGTTAACTAACACTCTTCAACTAACCTGCCTGTTAGTCCAATAAGAATTAAACAACTTTTTTGTCACTTAACACCTTAATCAATCGTTTTGTCTCTAAAGCTAACTGTTTAATATTTTCCTTGTACTTAGCTACAATAACACTACGCCACTAATCAGTAGTAACATCCCATTATTTTTGTGCTAGTAGCGCTATTCTTTTTATCTCTTCAAGATCAGGAGTATCCTTTTAGTTTCATTTTCATTGTAGTCAATCTCTTTTGACATCGATGGTTTAGGCATTATCCGTTAATTCTATAATTCTATTACATGTACCACATATCATCGCTGTGTTCTTCTCCCGCAGCATAGGAATATCCCTATTTCTATATATCCCTACTTTTGTTATCAAAAATAGCGAAGATACTCCTGTTTCTTCACCTAAAAATGAGTAAGAGAAAAAGGAATTTAAAAACCAACAGAGCAGTATTAAAATCTCTAGCCAATCTCATGAAGAGCTTGGAGCACTAATGAAGCTCACTAATAAGAAATATGATCATGAAATAATAGATTTACTTATACATCATTATGTAGAAAATCAATTAACTCCCGAACAGAAAAGTAAATTTAAATTATTAAAAGARATWTAGAAATATCCCTACATAGAAATAGGGATATTTCTATATTTYTGTGATTTAAAAAAATATCGTCACCAGAACTTCCTCCACGRCTTYTTCTTTTCTCTCGCCGCTGCAACYTCCTCATGATATTCCTTCATCAATCGTTTTATCTCTAAAGCTAACTGTTTAATATTTTCCTTGTACTTCGTTAGCTACAATAACACTGGRCCACTAATCAGTAT
>NZ_JBFTMC010000188.1:0-5670 GCF_056396765.1 Bacillus sp. 05T22 | reverse complement strand
ACTTTATTCTTTCCTATTTAGTTGTGTTTGAAGTAAAAAATCCTTCTTAGTTTTCACGCTAAGAAGGATTTTTTACTATTATTTTGCTTGTGCTGTATTTTCTTTTGCAGAACGTACTTGCTCATCTGCATGGTAAGAAGAACGAACAAGCGGGCCAGCTTCACAGTGGCTAAATCCTTTGCTAAGAGCAATTTCTTTTAACTCTGCAAATTCAGCTGGTGTGTAGTATTTAATAACTGGTAAATGCTTTTTAGATGGTTGTAGGTATTGTCCAAGTGTTAAAATATCCACATTGTTCGCACGTAAGTCGTCCATTGCTTCAATTAAATCTTCTCTTGTTTCACCCAGTCCCACCATAATGCTAGATTTAGTTGGAATATCAGGTTGCATTTCTTTTGCACGACGTAAAAACTCTAATGAACGATCATATTTTGCTCTAGCGCGAACTCGGTCAGATAATCGACGTACTGTTTCAATGTTATGGTTTAAAATATCCGGTTTTGCATCCATTAACATTTTTAAATTTTCTTCTACCCCGCCCATATCAGATGGCAGTACTTCAATAGACGTGAATGGATTTTTGCGACGAACAGCGCGCACTGTTTCAGCAAAAACAGCAGCTCCGCCATCTTTCAAATCATCACGTGCAACCGCTGTTATAACAACGTGTTTTAAGCCCATGTGTACTACAGAATCTGCTACGCGTTCTGGCTCTTGTAAATCAAGCTCCGTTGGTAAGCCTGTTTTAACCGCACAAAAACGACAAGCACGTGTACAAACCGCACCTAAAATCATAAACGTTGCTGTTTTTCTTACAGCCCAGCATTCGTGAATGTTCGGACATTTCGCCTCTTCACAAACGGTATGTAACTGCTTAGAACGCATCATTTTCTTTAAGCCTGTATAGTTTTCATTTGTATTTAACTTAATTTTCAACCATTCGGGCTTGCGCTTATATTCTGTTTGTTTTGTCATGTTATCAACTCCGCACAATATGAAATAGTTTACCGTGTTCGCTTCTTTCAATGTAACATATCTATTCTAACGTATGAAAGCGATTTGCTCAAATGAAGATTCYAAGAATTTTTACCAATGATTTACTATAATGAAATATCTCGTATATCCCACACTAAAAAGAGTGATGTTGTGAAAGGAGTTTATTTTTATGCTTCGACCATGGTATTATTTAGCCGCAATTGATCAATATGAACGCAATATACGGAGCGTAAGAAAAGATATTCCGAAAAAGCCCGATGCTATCATATCAATTTACTTTAAACCAGAAATGTGGGCTGGACCTGCCAATGGTTCTACTAACGATACTCTTCCCCATACGATTTCTCTGTTTGGAGGGATTGGTTTAGATGGCGATAAAGACGGAATTGCAAATGCAAATAACGACCGAGATCTTTTGCATACAATGGCAACTATTATAAAAAAGCAAGGGACTTCAGAAGACCGTATTAAAATTATGCTCTGGGAATATTATAGACGTGCAAAAACAGTTGAATTAATTACCGAATATGCTCGAATCTATAAGCACTATGGTCGTATTAACTTAGAAGGGAATGCCTTCCCTCTTCCTGTCCATAGCGACAATAGCTACCGTAGTACATTTGGCGCTGGGCGGAGTTTTGGAGGAAGACGTATTCATGAAGGCACCGATATTTTCGCAAGGCACGGTGTACCAGTAAGATCTACCTGCTACGGCGTTATTGAAACAAAGGGTTGGAATCGCCTTGGTGGTTGGCGCATCGGCATTCGCGATTTATATAACAATTATCATTATTACGCACATTTAGGTGGCTTTTCTAAAGAAATACAGCTAGGACAAATTGTAGAACCAGGAACCGTTCTTGGCTTCGTTGGTAACACAGGTTATGGACCTCCTGGTACAGCTGGAAAGTTTCCACCACACTTGCACTTTGGATTATATAAAGACAACGGGTATACAGAATGGGCCTTTGATCCGTATATGCATTTAAGTTTGTGGGAGCGGAAAGAACGTGCGAATTTAAAAAACAACCGTAGCTAATTGCTACGGTTGTTTCCTTTTAAGTACTATAATGTCTTTTCAAACTTACTCATCCGTTATAATACATATTTTGTTAATTCCTTGCTTCATTTGATAAAAATTTCCATGTTTTTAGTATTAACTTAAAAAACCAATAAAACACAAAAAAGCGAATGACTAATCATCCGCTTTCTTCCCCTTACTATCTGGCATAACAACTCCGCCGCTTCCATAATAAGATGGTACCTCTCCTTGTACAATTCGTGTTGCAATTGGGATATTTTGTTTTACTGTAATTTCTTTTGTACGAAATGGAATAATTACCTGTAGCGTAACCTGCACTTCCATAACAACTTCAATCGCTGTATTGTTAATTCCATGCGGTTTTACATTTTGCTTAATATCCGTATTCACATGACCAATTGTTGTAAAATCAATCGGAATATCCGGCCCTAAATTACCAAGGAGTGCATTATCCGTTATGCGTCCAAGAGGAACAGACATTGACACTCCGCTCTCTTCTGGAAGACCGAGTGCCTTCATATTCCCCTTCTCCACTTGATGCAAATATTTCTCTATGTATGCAGTAGTCGATGTCAAAATCTCATTTACTTGCTTTGTATTTAAATCGATTGTGGATACTCTTCCATTCTTATCGTTTTGTACTTTCATTAATGAATCCACATCAAATCCTTCCTTAATTCGATCCTTTACCGCTTTCGTCATCACAACCGTTGCCATTTTATGTGTCTGCGTTTCTCCATATTTTATTAATGTAGGTTGAATACTTTTATTCACAATCCAGAATCCTTGTAAAGTTAACAATAAAAAAATGATAAACGAAATGAGTAGTACATGCCGAAAGGGGAGCGGTCCTTTTCGGAAACGCGAAGCTTTTGGACGAAATGTACGCATAAAAAAACCCTCCTTCTTATATCATTTCTATGCAAGAAAGAGGGACGATATATACTTATATCATTTTTAATAAAGCATCTTTTCCAATTGTTCCTGCTGGAATGCCTAGAGCCTCGGCTTCAGTCGTTACCGATTCAAGCGGCGCTTCAAGAAGCTGCTCAATCGTTCTCACACCAACTGCGCGGCCAGCAATAATACCTCGGTCCCCTAACTTCTCGTTTAATAGGCCGACATCTAAAGCTCCACACATAATATATCCCTTATCGCTCATAACAGCCAACAAATTTGTTTTCGGAAGCTTTACGCTAACCGCTATAAACGTATAGTTATCAATGATAATTGGTTCCACATTAACCATAGTTCATACACTCCTCTCTTTCTTATCTTTATGAAAAGAGAAAAATGAGTGTTACAGGTTAACTAGCCTATAGTTTGATGGAAGATGTATAAGTTATCAACATCTCTGTTAACACATCTCGCAATAACTCTGGCATATAATATTGTTTTTCAGAAAGTGTGGATAGTTCTGGGTATAAGTACCCGAATGTAAACATATCAATCGTTCCGACAGTGTATATACGTTCTAACTCTAATGATTCTCCATTAATCAATACATCTTCGAGTAAAATTTTATTTCCAGGAATCGTATCTAATGTAACTTCCAGACCATCATAAATCATTTTCCCCATAACTTTCCCGCGAAAACCAAGGCCTTTTACCTCAAGTTGTTCCATATTTGGACGACGTGCTTTTAAAATAACATCTCGTAATGTTTTTCCTTTTACTTTTAGTGCACATGGATTAATAGGATGTGGACAAATGCGGTGGATATCTCCGCGCGTTACAATTCCTTCTTCTAATCCTTCTAATAACACACCCGCATTGACCATCCCAATTCCCGCATTACACCATTTTTTTAATGCACCTGCTAACATACGGGAAATTTGTGTCTCCTGGAACCAATCAATCGGCAATGGTTCTTTTAACTCAACAATCGGATCTGCCATAATAAGTTCGCTTTCTTTCTCTAACGCTTCAATCGTCGGCAATGACTCTCCGTAAGCTGACAGACGATTTGTACGAATCGCTCTCCCATCCTTTTCTGTCACTCTTTTTGTCTCTAGATCCACCGTTAGCTGAACATGTCCGACATAATGCCCCCACTTTTCTCCGCAGCAAAGCAAGGTCCCCTTCACAAGAACACCACGCTCAAACAAATGATGCGTATGTGCCCCTAAAATAACATCAATATCATAATGCTCTGCCATATACTCATCTGCATTCTTTCCAAGATGAGAAAGAACGACAGTAACATCAGCTTTTTCTTTCACTTCTTCTAAAATTACTTCCAAATGTGCAATTGGATCTTCAATATGCCAATCCAGCATTTCATAGAACTCTGGATAAGCTACCGTTAAGCCTATAAAAGCGATCGTAACTCCATCTGCAGTTGTATGCAGCTTGTACGGTTTTGCCCAATTAGGACGCGTTCCATCTCTTTCAAATAAATTAGCTACAAGCACCTCAAAATTCGCTTCATCGTATAAATGTTCAAGATGCTCCTTCGCTAATGTAATTCCTTCGTTATTTCCAATCGTTACATAATCATATAGCGCTTCGTTTAATAATTTCGTATTGCCCTTGCCATTCGTTGCTTCCGTTATACGATGAAAACGATCCACATGATCGCCAATATCTAATGTGAAAACAGATTCTCCTGCTTTCTGTCTGCGCTTTTTCTCTTCTTGTACAAACCGAGAAATTTGCGGCCAGTTTTCAAAATGACTATGTATATCGTTTGTATGATAAAGGTGAATGATTGTTTCTTTATTTATATCCAGAGAAAAAACCTCCTCTCAATTCCTTACTGCCTTTTACGCTATCTACTTGCAATAATCCTGTAAATACTTTTCGCCTTTTCTTGCTATTTTACATTGTACTCTCATTGGAGGAAAAAGCAAAAAGATACCTTTTAATTAGAAAATTTTCACACTAAAATGGATGTATGGGGGTGATTCCTTTGTTTAACAAATATAGCTTTCTCTCTCTGTGGGTTACATTAGCTGGAGTTGTTTCATTTTCACTCAGTTATGCCCTTGCAGCAAATTTAAGTTTTTTACCAATCATTTTCTTTTTTATTAGCACCGCTTGCATCATCCTCGGTCTCATATTCAGCATGATAGCTATAAACAAGAACGAACCAAGCAAATGGAAGTTTGTCGGTATTTTTGTTCCACTTCTAGCTGTTATTTTCATATTACTCATCCCTGTTCTTATTGGAGCATTTGGATTTAGAGAACCGTAAAAGCACCGATATATTTGCGACCAAGTAAAAAAGCGCCCTGCAAACAGGGCGCTTCACTTTTACCTAATGACTAATATTGGCACTTGGATATAATGTCGTTCCTCCAATTGAAACTTTCATTTCATTTGTTAATGGAACATTTTGTTCATTAATAATTGTTCTCCACCATTCCCATGCAAGACCTGTACATTCTCTTGCTACGACTTTTACATTTTTTGAATTCGGTGGAAGTGGTATGACTGTATTGAAATGAGCAGTTCTGTCTCTGCCGTTTCCTTCCCAAGTTTTATGGGTTAGTACTTCTTTTCCATTTTGATCATAAGAGAATTCATCCCAAGATACATCAAATTGAGCAACATATCCACCAGTATGATCAAGCGTCATTTTAGCACTAGAATATTCTGTAGTTGTAGTCTCAATATAATCTGTATTGTTA
>NZ_JBFTMC010000187.1:0-4514 GCF_056396765.1 Bacillus sp. 05T22 | reverse complement strand
TGTTTGTCCTGGTTGAAGAGAGTTCATTAAAACCTCCATATCTATCTGGATATACTCTGTACCTTTCTTGATTCTGCCATCTTGAAAATAATCAGGGTTAGGATTTTTTTGATAAATACGTGTATTCGATTTGATACGTGAGATATAATAAGCCTTTTTATCTTGTATATGTTGAAGATCTTTCAAATGAAAATAACCTAAATCTCGGATACATAAATCATTCGCTGTTACAGTTGGGACACACAGGGAACTGTAGGTTCGATCATGTTGTTTACCTGGACCTGTATGAATATGAAGGAATTGTCCACTTAATAAATCATACTCAAGCTGAATCTTTACTCCCGCTGTATGGCTGCATCCTCCTGCACCCGGATAAACGAATGAAAAGGGATCTGGAAGTTGAAATGCAGTTGAATCTAAAATACGAATACGCTTGAAAACAGAAGTATATGGAGAAGAAATCGGCATAGATGAGGTCAATTTTTGGTTTAGTAGTTCAGCTAATAGGTGTTGTAAAAATTGGACAGCCGCTTGATTAAATCGTTGATTCAATCCCTCAGGGCTGATGAGCACTTCTGTTGATGCTTCCAAACAGCTAGATAATTGAGTTAAAGAAGTCGTAGCAATACTTTGACTCATCCATACACATAAAGCGACTAAATCTTTTGCTTGGTATTTACTGGTTCGTTGCACGAAACCAACATCTCTAGCTAGATCTCGTAAGATATTTGGAGATAAAAAGCTTTGAATCTCTTGAGCAAATAGTTGTAATTCATCAGATACAGAAATAGACATACAAAAATGCCATCCTTTCCTATGATTCTAGAAACAGGATAACGTTTTTTTATTTTTTAGAAAATATTTTATTTCCTCATTGACAATAGTCAGAAAAAACAGTTATATTTATGTCAATAAAAACTGACTAGTCAGATGAAAGGAACATGTTAAATGATACAAGAAGATATATTAATTCTAAATGAGTATGAACAATTAAAATCATTAAGTGATCCTTTAAGAGTTCAAATCCTTTCTTTGTTGATTGAAGAACCTCGTTCAGGGCAACAGTTGTCACAAATTATTGGTTTGTCTCGTTCGAAAATTCACTATCACTTACGTGATCTAGAAAAGAATGGTTTAGTCCAAATAGTAGAGGAAAATAAGAAAAGAAATATGACTCAAAAACTATACCAAGCGGTTGCTAAAAGTTTTATCCCCTCTAATAACTTATTACCTTTTCATTCGGAGTATGGAGAAAGTCGTAGGTTATTAACCATTGCAACCTTAGAGAGAGCAAAGAGTCGTGCTTTAGCAGCTCCTGAAAATGCTTTTTTAACACAATCTGAAAAGCCAGAAGAATGGGCTAGAATATCAAGTCAAATAGAAATTCGCACAACAAAAAAGCGATTTGAAGAATGGGTTGCTAAGTATCATAATCTTTTAAAAGAACTTCATGATATTGATGGAATTGAGAATAGTGACGCGGAATGGTTTTATTTAGCCACAGTTGGATTCCAAGTAGATGAGCCTTATTTTAAGGAAGGGGATAAAGATGAGTGAACCTGTTTTACAAAAAACTGCAGTCACGACAAAAGTAAAATCTTTATTCAAACAAAAATCTTTTATATTACTTTGGATTAGTACTATCTTCTCTGGGTTGAGTTTCAGTATGTTTTATTTTGCTGAAGCATGGTACGTTGTTCAGGAGTTAAATTTAGAAGCTTCCTTAGGGAT
This sequence comes from Bacillus sp. 05T22, assembly GCF_056396765.1. NCBI lineage: Bacteria > Bacillati > Bacillota > Bacilli > Caryophanales > Bacillaceae > Bacillus > Bacillus sp. 05T22. The sequence goes on along the minus strand of NZ_JBFTMC010000187.1, from coordinate 2,783 downwards.
AATTTATATTATTGGAGCAATTCCTCGGATTTTATTTATGTTGTTAGGCGGCGTGTTAGCTGATAGACTAAGTCAATCGAAAATAATGTTTTTTTCAGACTTAACAAAAGCCATATTAATTGGAGGATTAGTTTTATTGTTATTATTTACAGGTGAGATACATCTCTGGACATTAATTATTTTTGCGTTATTTTTTGGTGTTTTGGATGCGTTTTTCTGGCCTGCATCTAGTTCTATTACTCCCGTTATTGTTCCGAAAGAATTTCTAACAAGAGCGAATTCAATTATTCAGACTACAAGTCAATCTACTTCAATTTTGGGTCCAATGATAAGTGGGTTTATAATTGTTGGATTTGATTATACAGGGATTTTTAGTTTGATTACGATCCTGCTAATTTTAGGTAGTTGCTTTATATTTTTTATTAAAGTTAATAAACAAGTTGTTAATACTCAAGAAAATAAGCATCATTTGCTTTTAAGTTTAAAAGAGGGAATTAACTATGTTAAGAAGGCACCAATATTAATGGCTTTCATTTTAAAAACATTATTTTTGAATCTTTTTTTCGTAGGTCCATTAACTATAGGATTACCGATTTTTGTTAAAAATATATTGGAAGGAGAAACAATAGACTATAGTTTTATAATGTCGTTTTTAGCTATCGGGATGGTACTGGGTTCTATTATCCTTGGTATTATAAATCTCAAAAGAAAGAGAGGAATTCTTAGCCTAACATCACAAATGTTTGTAGGACTTTGTTTCTTGATATTAAGTTTTAGTAATGAACTATGGCAAAGTGTTGTTATTGTTGTTTTTTTGGGGATATCAATGACAATTTCTAATATATGTGCTGTTTCTGTTGTGCAAAATGAAGCTGAACCAGAAATGATTGGGAGAGTAATGAGTATTCAAACGGTTTCTTCCATGGGATTAACACCCATTTCCTATGGATTGACTTCATTAAGTCTTTCGCTTGGGATAAATATAAAATTTATTATTATGGTTGGTGCCTTATCTTTAATAGCATTTACCTTATATATATACTTTAAAATTCCAGCTTTACGAACCGTCGACTAAATCATCAATTATAAAATATCTTTAGGAAATGAATATACTACTGAATATCTAAATCACTAGGGTGTAATTGACTATAGAGATACAAAATTTCGTTTAGGGGGCATTATAAAATTTTAACTTGATAGCGATGTGGTGCTACCCCTTATGGAGAAATGCTAGTATTTGGCGCTTGTGCATTGCTTTGTCTTGCTCTTGTACAAAAATGGGGGCGTATTTTTCCTAAGTGGGTACCGTTTGTTGCTGGGAAAAAAGTTCCTCGATTCATTCTAATCACCGGAGGTTGGGTTGCTGCATCTATGACAGTTTCAATGGGGTTTTTGGCGATATTTGGATCTCTTTTGGAGGTATTAGGTTTTTCGAATGGACCAATGTCTTTCGATGACCAAGGTTTGTTGGTATCTATAGTATATGGAGGATGGTTGTTGCTGGGTATCACAATCACTGGAGCTACCTGGAATTATCAGAAGCAAACTAGAGGTAAATGTGTAAAATGTGGGAAACTTTAAATAATGATTTATAGATATTATAAAAGGATCTTCAAATGAAGATCCTTTTTCATTGCTGATAACATCGCTTATGTTGACTACATCCCCATTTGAGGCCTTCTTTAACTAAACCAGCTAATAGAAACAAGTCGTTATTTAATTAAAGGGCTGTTAAGTGACAATAAAGTCCTTTAAAAAATAATAAAGTTGTTTAATTCTTATTGGACTAACGCGGCAGTTTAGTGCAAAAATCAAAGGTAAAGGAGGACCTCTACCTTTACCTTATTTTAACTTTAGCTGTAGTATAGGGTATGGACGTCCAGAAGAATCTGTTTCCGTTTCACTTACTATAAAAAAGCCATTATTTATATAGAATTTAGTTGCACTCTTATTGTCTTTATTTACATCAACTGTCGTAATATCAAAGTCTTTAATTAAAGAATAAATAATAGCTTTACCGTATCCTTTACCTGTTTTATTTGGTTTTAAGAATAACATTTCTAAGTGTTGTTTATTTACAGCAGAAAAGCCAATTAAATCATCTTTTTCATACCATAACTGGATATTAAGATGTTGGAAATACGAGGGTATTTCTTTTTTAATCTCTTCTCTATCGGTATCTGTTAAAAAGTGATGAGTAGCTAAAACCGACTCTTCCCAAATGTTCAAAATTGTAACATAATCTTTCTGATTTGCTTTTCTATATATCATGAATATCTCTCCTTTAGTTTTAAATTATCAACTCCTTCCCAATAAGTAATTTATGATTTTCATGTTATATAGCCATGAACTTATATTGTTCATTAATAAAACCTCCAATAAACATTTAATTAATTATTCTATAAGATCTTTATTATTTATTCAACAAACGGGGGCTTTAGTTGAAGAAGAATTAAACAACTTTATTATTGATTTTTGAGTGCAAACACCTTTAAATGGGTTCTGTTGCAAAGTTGCTTAACAGATAAAAAATCAGGCTGATTACAGATGGACTTTATACGGTTCTGGTGCGAAAACTTCAAGATAATTGCAAGTAATCTCTAAATCTTGAACATACTGATACTATTACTCTAAAAAAGGTGCGTGATCAGTATGGAAAAGCGAAATTTATTCAAGTGGAAGCATTATCATCATGATATTATTTTGCAAACAGTAAGATGGTACCTACGGTACAACTTGAGCTTTCGTGATTGTACAACTTGAGCTTTCGTGATTTGGTGGAA
>NZ_JBFTMC010000186.1:0-4571 GCF_056396765.1 Bacillus sp. 05T22 | reverse complement strand
ACACAACATATCCAAGGAAAACCAAATGATTGAGAAAAATGATAGAGAAAAAGAAGATGAGAGATTCGTTGGACTAATTGGTATTTGGATACAAGCAATTGGTACAGCAGTTTCAGCAATTGGAATTACACAAATGATAGAGGATTGAGTTTGAAACTTTAGCTATCGAGAAATTAGTATGAAGATTCATATGAATGGAAGGAAATATTTCATTCTCTTTTAAGGTCGGACAAGGACTTTAGGGAGGATTATTTTCTATAGCTCAATTTTTGGTAATTTAAAAGAATAAAAGATGTTTTATGGTGTAGGTTTTTCTTCTTTCCTGTCGAAGATGTAATAAAAGGGAGGTAGTAAAATGGCACAGTTTGAAGTTGGAAAAATCACTTATTTAGGAGAGAGAAAAGAAGAAATAGATTTTCGAATAGCTTATGTAAGGATTAATGACTATTTAGACTGGGAAGTCATTATACGTGGAACTACTGATAAAGATACAATTTTTATTGAAATAATGAAGAAAAATGAGCAACCAGTATTTGAATTTATTACTACTGAAGGTGAAGTTCTTCAAGGTAGGACAAAAATAGTGAAATTTATCCCGAAATTAATTGATACAGAAATTGATTTATTTGGTATTGGAAAGTTAAATGGTTATGAAATAAAAAGCGTCCAATAGGACATAGCCATCAAGTTAAGACTATGTATAATTTTCAACAAAAACAACCAACGCGTCTAATCATCTATAAATTAACAGAATCTGAACATACAAAACGATTAGAACGGCATAAAAAAGAAAAACGATGAATGCCTAAATATGCGAGTGGTATCAACTTGTTTATTACAAATATAAATGAAACTGACATGATGGCGAATAAAATTTATCAATTCTATTCTCTTCGTTGGCAAGTTAAAATTTTATTTAAAACATGGAAATCTATTTTTGGTATTCATGCGGTAAAAAAGATAAAACTCGAGCGATTCCAGTGCCATTTATATGGACAGTTAATTGCGCTATGTCCGACAAGATACTTCTCATTTGAAGGGATCGTTATCGGACTTTATTGAAGAGCACGAGATTGATGAGACGTTATTTAAATCCATCCTACGTAAGATGGATTTTGACCGAATTCAATTTGAGAAAGATATATCTTATTATTCTGGTGGACAAAAGAAAAAGCTGCTTATCGCTAAAAGTTTATGTGAAAAAGCTCATATATATATATATATATATATATATATATATATGGGATGAACCATTAAATTTTATTGATATTTATTCGCGTATGCAGATTGAAGAGCTTATTCAACAATTTAATTCCACAATGGTTATTGTTGAGCATGATAAGGCATTTCAACAAACAGTTGCAACAAAAAYTATATCTATATAGTTCAAAGTGAATGATTGAAGATATAATCAGTAAATCAAGTCATTAAACTATAGGGCGCTTTAATGGAGTGATGAAAAAAGCCTAATTTCTCTACAATAAATTGAGAAATTAGGCTTTTTAATAGGAAAAGTAGGATACATATTAACAGAATGCACTCATAAATGGGAATATGATATAAGACCATAAGGTTTTCCTACTATTAAAGAAGATGTTTAGGTTTGAATGATACAGGATTAGTTGTGTAATATTACCAATTGTGAATATAAAATAAAGTCACTACTTGGTTTATCTAGAGGTTAATCAATTAACAGGTATTGTAGTTGAACAAGCAATACAATAAATGATTAAACTTATTTATAAAAAAATAATTCGTTAGAATATTTTAAGAGCAAGTTTTGATCAATCTTTTTTCAAAACATCGCGACTTTATTTAAAATCAACATTCAAACCAACAAAAAAGACCGTACATATTATACATATCATATATGTGCAGTCCTTTTATTTTGATTTACTAAAACGTTATGACTCTAAGATAAGTCTAAATGAGATGTTTTTTAATAGCAATTATTCTTTTAATAAATCTATTAAACCATTTCCTTCAGATGTTCGCTCATATCCTAATGGTACAGTACGTTTAATGAGTTGTGCATAGATTTCTGGTTCTGATAACTTTCTTCCATATTCTCTTTCACATTGTTTGATCAGAAGGGCTAATGCTCCCGCAATATGCGGCGTTGCCATTGACGTCCCACTTAATACCGCATACTTTCCTTCAGGATAAGTAGAAAGTATTTCTTCTCCTGGAGCGACTAAATCAATTTCCTGATTTGAATTACTAAAACAAGCAAGTTTCCTTTCTAAATTAACAGCACCTACTTCAATTACTTCTGAATAAGCACCTGGAAAGTCTAATTCCTCTGTTTCATCACTGCAATCTCCATTATTTCCTGCTGCACATACAACGAGTACGTCCTGTTTCACCGCATGTTGAATGACTTCATGTAACTCTGGAACATCTTGTGGCCCGCCGAGTGACATAGAAATGATTCGTACCCGTTCTTGATTMGGCCCTCTCCAGCGCACTGCATAATCAATAGCCTCAATAATTTGTTGATAGCTTCCTGAACCATCTCCTGATAATACTTTTAACACTAATAACTTTGCAAGTGGAGCAACGCCCAGTACCCCTACCCCATTTTCTGCTGCTGCAATTGTTCCTGCAACATGCGTACCGTGACCATTATTATCAAGATAGATTTTCGGGTCCCCTTCATAATCTTCAGTAAAATTTCTCCCGCCAATAATTCGATCTTTTAAATCAACATGATTTATATCACAACCTGTATCTAAAACAGCAACGACAATGTCTTTTCCTTTTGCACTCTTTTCCCAAGCACCAGGAGCATGAATCAGTTGTACACCTGGTGGGATTTCGTTCACTTGCTCTATTACTTTATCGACCGTAAACGGAATTAATTGAATACCTTTTTGTTTATTCGCTGTACTACTGTTCACTATAACCCCTCCTAAAAATATATTATCCTCTCCACTGAATGCGCTTACATTTATAAATAACATTCGTTTTCTCACTTCCATTTTCCTGCTTCAAGATTTTTCTCAATACAAAAACGTCTTTCCCCTCAAATATTCTGACGAAAAAGACGTTTTTGAAATCCTATATTACTTCATTTTTTGCGGCCACAAACTCCATTTCTTTAATAAAAGCATAATTGCTGGAACAAGTAATGTCCGTACAAAAAATGTATCGATAATAACCCCTAGTGCAACTACAAATCCAAACATAAACAGCTCTAATAAGGGCTGAGTAGTTAATACAGCAAATGTAGCCGCTAATATGATACCAGCAGAAGAAATGACGCCTCCTGTCGCTGTTAACCCATTTTCAATGGCTGTTCGTAGTGAATGGTGTGTAGCTTCTTCCCTAATGCGTGAAACAAGCATAATATTGTAATCAACCCCAAGTGCAACAAGGAATACAAATGTATATAATGGAATGCGATAACTCATGTCAGTATATCCAAACAAATGCTGGAATAAGAACATACTAAGCCCTAATGCCGCACAATATGATAACAATATCGTTCCAATCATATAAATTGGTGCAATGAGTGATTTTGTTTGAATACCTAATAAAATAAAAATTAAGATAGAGATTAACACAACGATTAATGTTGTATCATGATTATTAATGTCATGCAGATCCGCTTGCTTTGCTGTTTCACCTGCGAAATAAACATGACCATCCTTTACAAATTCACTTTCTTTACTTTGAAGCGATTGAATCGTGTCCATTGCTTGTAATGAGTATGGTTGATCTTTTAAAATTAATTGTACTTTTGCCGCTTTTCCATCCTCAGACAATAATTGACTTGTGTTCTTTTTAATCGTTTCAATAGAAGGATTCAACCCTTCTACACCTTTTTGTTTGTCTAGCTTTTCTACAAACTGTACGATTTCTTCATTTGATAATTTTCCCTCTTTATTTACTACAACTGTAATTGGTGCCAATTGACCAGGAGAGTATTTCTTTTCAATTAATTCATATCCTTGTCTGGATTCTAAATTGTCCGGGAAAGACTTTAATAGATTGAATGAATACTTAATTTGAAAAATATTCATTGAGCATACAATTAGAAATACAGCAACCGCTCCTCCAATAATATATGGTCTACTTACTACGGCATGACTCACCTTTTTCCATATCACGTGTTTTTCTTTTTGCTGCCCAACCTTTGGAATAAACGGCCAGAATGCTTTTCTACCAAACAACGTAAAGAGGGCAGGTAGTAATGTAATTCCACCTAGAATAATGACAACAAGCGCAATAGAAAATAGCGGGGCGAAGTTTCGATAACCATTATATACTGCGAAAAACAGCATTAACATCGAAGCAAGCACAGTACTCCCACTAAAGAAAATCGGTTCGCCTACCCTTCTCATCGCTTGCTTCATACTTTCATATTTATCTTCACGCTTTTGCAACTCTTCCTTGTACCTTGCAAAAATAAATAAAGCATAATCCGTTAACGCCGCAAATAATAAGATTGACATAATCGACAAGGATTGTGATTTTATTTCGAGGCCAAATTCACCAAATAAACCAAGGGTTCGGTCGATTACTTGGTACACAATAATTGCCGCTATGAGTGGAATAACTGCTAATAG
>NZ_JBFTMC010000185.1:0-4693 GCF_056396765.1 Bacillus sp. 05T22 | reverse complement strand
GTTCTTTACTTGTTGTTAGTTTAGAATAAAGTTTGATTAAAACTCACTTAGAATTCTTTAATCAAAAATGAATAAAACAATGTAACCTTTTTGCAAACGGTATTACTATCTTTAAAACGGTGCGACTTTTTTATAAACATCGCATCTCTTTTTAAAACATAGTGACTTTATTACAATTCAACAACGACTTTATTATTTGTGTACACCTAGGGCAACAGATTAATTACATATTCCAATAAAAAACAGGTCATTACAATAATGACCTGTTTCTCTCATATATTAACACACGATCGAACTATGATTCCATAAAATCCCAATGTTCATACTTGAAATCGTATCGAAACTGGATTAAAACGAAAAGAAAAATCGGAGTGAGGAATCACTCCGATTAAAGTCTAACTTTTGAGGTACAGTACAAAGACCCCTCTCCTTACTTCAACTTTCCTTCAAAAACAATTTTTCTCCCGCACGGTTCTACAACTGTTTGTCCATCTTTCTTCACTTCATGAAAGATTGGCTCTTCCATGCGGCGTGAAGGTGCATATCCTTCACGTTCCATACGAGCTAAACAATCTGTAATGGTTTCATTCTCTTGTACTTCAAATTTTTTCTTATTAGGTTGTTTTGTCATGCCCTAACCTACTTTCTATTTTTCTTGATGCGACTTGACTTTTCATATATGTGATATATAGAAGTGCAATAATTGCCATTATTATCATAACCGCTATAAAAAAGCTTGTATACTGTATTTTCTCTATAAATATGCCTCCTAATACAGGACCCATAATACTTCCTATACTAAAGGCAATTCCGGATAATATATTCCCAGCTGGCAGTAAGTGTCTTGGTAATAAATCCGTCATAAAGCCAAGCCCTAATGAGAAACATGAACCGATTACCATGCCCGCTAAGAGCATACACCCAAATACAATCCAATAATACCCGTCAAACACCGCAGCAAGTAAGAAAACGATTGTACTGATGCTGAATGTCCACGTTAAAATGCGATCTCTCCCGTATTTATCACTTAATATACCAAGTGGAATTTGTGTAATAATTCCCCCGATTGCAAATGCGGGTAATAAGAAGGATACATCAGAAACAGACCARCCTTTTCGAAGTGCATATACTGGCAAATTACTATTCAGCATTGCTTCTAGCGCACCGTATGCTAAAGGTCCAATAAGTGCAATCCACGCAAGAATRAATACTTGTTTATAACGAGAAAGCGATGATTCATTTTCTTTCCCTGTTTCATCTTGAGCTGGAAAAGCATTTTTAGTTGGAAGTAATAGCAACCACCCTATTAAGCAAAGAATCGTCGATACAATAAATGGAGTTGCAAGTCCATACTGAACAGTACTCGCTAAGTATGGTCCTACTGCAAAACCGATACCAAAAAACACTCCATATATAGATACTTGTCTTCCAATTTTACCTGGATCAGATGTCGTTGTAATCCACGTTTGCGTTCCAACATGTAACATATGATCCCCTATTCCTACTAGAAAGCGAAGTAAAAACCATATCCAGAATGAAAATGTTTGTGTAAAAAAGAATAATGAAATGATAACGAGAAATCCACCGATTACGATAATTGGCTTCATTCCAAACCGCTGCATCGGTTTTTCAAGCCATGGCGAAATAAATAATATTCCAATATATAACGCAGTTGCATGGATTCCATTAATACTAGAACGAATTCCTTCTTGTTCAAAAATCATCGCGATAGCTGGTAGAAGCATCCCTTGCGATAATCCAGAAATCGCAACAATCCCCACCATAATCCAAAATGTAAATCGTATTGACATCCTGTTCCCTCTCCCTTTACATGTTCACCAGCCTTCATTATAAACGTTTTAAGCAACAATGTGTAAGCATATAAAAAGAAGTTAGAAAACCCGCTTCTAACCTCCTTTTATATGCTCAGCTTATTTGTATTCCAACCAATTTGTAACATGCTGCGTAAATTCATCTAAACAGTCAATAAACGGCGAATGCCCGCAATCCTCTAATATGACTAACTCGGCGTTCGGAAGATGCTTCGCTAATTCTTCTCCTACCACTTGCGGTACAACGTAATCCCGATCTCCTTGTACGACAAGAGTTGGAACTTGCAGACGGTGGATATATCCATTTCCAGGCACGACTCCATTATGTTCATCTGAAATATTAAATGTAATTAAAGCATAGTTTACATCAACAAAATTACGCTGTGTTAACATATCATCTAAATATTTTTCATAGCGCTCTGGATCTGGTTTGTTATGTGTATAAATGAGTAAGTCCCAAACCGTTCGATAATAGAGCTTGTTCATATTTTTAATGGCATCTAGTACAGGAGCAATTTGAACAGGATCTTGTGCAATTTCTTCTTTTGTTTTTAATAACGTGGATACGATAGGCTGACCATTAATATCCTTTTTAAAGATTGGATATCCTTTCATTCCAACTGATTCTACCAAAATAAGTTTCTCTACAAGCTCCGTATGGCAAGCCGTAAACTCCATCGCGATGCCACCACCCATTGACCAGCCCATCAGTGAAAACTTCTTCAATTGTAGCTCATCTATAAATAGCTTTATATCACCTGCAAAGTCTTGCAATGAATCTATTGGCTTATTGTATGTCGATTTCCCAAAGCCCCTTAAATCAATGGCATAAATATGATATTTATCTTGTAATTTCTCAATGACTAAATCCCAATGCTGTGAAGATGTCATATTCCCGTGAATGAGTATAAGTATTTCTTTATTTCGCCTTCCAACTTCTTGGTATGCGATTGTTTCTCCATTTGATAACGAAACAAATTCCATTGTTGCAGGCTTAATCATCATACATTCCCCCATTCAACTATAATAGAAAGAAAATTGTAAACTTATTTTTAGAATACCATATAGAATGTACGTTCTCAATATGAAAACGATACAAAATTTTTACATAAAACAACATGTCTATCGCTAGACAATTATGGTAAAGAGGTATATAGTTAGCTAGGTAACTAATTTGAAAGGATTAAATACATGGTCGAAAAACAACATTTTTTTCACATTGTCAGTCAAACTTCTCGAAAGTTTACGAAGAAATTTAATGAACGTGTGTCACCAACAGGTTTATTTAGTGCACAATGGGCTGTTATTTTCCGAATCAATCAAACGGGGCCTTGTACACAAACTGAGCTATGTCAATACTTAAACGTTGAATCTCCAACGATGACTCGTACATTAACACGTATGGAAACGATGGGATGGATCATTCGAACTGAGGGAAAAGATCGCCGTGAAAAGCTCATTTCCTTATCAGAAACGGCATTGGAAATGATTCCCGTATGGCAAGAAGAAGTTAATACTTTTGAAGAAAAAACGTTGCAGGATATTAATGAAGAAGACTTGCAGCGAGCATTTCAAGTACTAGAAGCTATTATTAAAAATTTAGATGATTAATTGGAGGGATGACGATGCAAAGTGAGAGACTTTGGACGAAGGACTTCCTTGGAACTTGTTTTAGTAGTCTGTTTCTCTTTTTAACGTTTCACATGCTTATGACCACCCTGCCCGTCTATGTAATAGAGGGCCTGAAAGGAAAACCCGAAGAAATTGGTTTAGTCGCAACAGTATTCCTTATTTCTTCTGTCCTATGCCGCCCATTTACCGGAAAGTGGCTTGACGATTTAGGGAGAAAGAAAATCTTATTTATTTCTCTTTCATTATTTTTAGCAGCTACCGTGATGTATTTCGGTGCACAAAGTTTATTTTTATTACTTGCCCTTCGCTTCCTTCATGGTATTGGATTTGGAATGGCGACTACAGCAACAGGTACAATTGTAACAGACGTCGCACCGCCTCATCGACGCGGTGAAGCACTTGCCTATTTCGGTGTATTTATGAGTCTGCCGATGGTAATCGGTCCTTTTTTAGGTTTAACGATTATTTCGCACTTTTCATTTACTATTCTATTTATCGTTTGTTCTGTATTTTCATTACTAGCATTTCTATTAGGTTTACTTGTAAATATCTCACATGAAAAGCCAGTAAGTAAACAAAAATGTGAACGAATGAAATGGAAAGATTTAATTGAACCTTCTTCTGTTCCAATTGCTCTTACAGGATTTGTTCTTGCTTTTTCTTATAGTGGCATATTATCTTTTATTCCTATTTACGCAAAAGAAATTGGCTTAGGAGAAGTTGCAAGTTACTTCTTTATCGTATACGCACTCGTTGTTGTGCTTTCCCGCCCATTTACAGGAAAGATATTTGATCGTTTCGGTGAAAATGTACTTGTTTATCCTTCGATTATTATTTTCACAATTGGAATGTTCATCTTAAGCCAAGCACAAACGTCATTTTGGTTCCTTGGTGCAGGTGTATTAATTGGTTTAGGCTATGGAACATTAATTCCAAGTTTCCAAACCATTGCTATTTCTGCGGCTCCAAACCATCGACGCGGCTCAGCAACTGCTACTTATTTTTCATTCTTTGATAGCGGTATTGGGTTTGGTTCTTTCATTTTAGGTATAATAGCTGCAAAATCAAGTTATCATAATATGTATTTCATTGCTGCCATTATCGTTGCATTTACATTACTTATTTATTACTTCTTACATGGCAGAAAGCAAAAATTCAAAAAGCAACTTACAGATGGAAAAATATCAGCTTAACATCAATAAGGAAAGTAAACTCCTCTGTTTACTTTC
>NZ_JBFTMC010000184.1:0-8061 GCF_056396765.1 Bacillus sp. 05T22 | reverse complement strand
GAGGCTCGTGGTCAAGGGAACCGTGGAATAAAAAGCGAGGACGGACCCCAGGACAGGGCAAAAACCAATGTCTTCGCCAAGATTCGTGGTTCTACTGTTAGAAAAAGGCGAATAAGAATATAGCATACATACAATAAGGGAATGCAGTATAGATTAGTCTACAAGCATTCCCTTGCTATAAATATGTTAAAGGAGCCTTAACTCTATCTTCCGCATCAGCAGTTAACTGATGTTTATTATTACGTTCTCCCATCTCTAACGTTAATTCTCCAGAAGCTTTCTCAGTTTGTTCTGGTTTATCTGTTTGATACAAATATCTATTTGTTTCATATTTCACATTAGATTTCAATTTAAATTTATCTAAAAAGTGACTACCATCTTTGACTACATCATCAAGATAATCGCTTACAGTGTTACCCGTACCCTATGTTGTAATCTTAAAATAAAAAGCACTTGTTGCCTATTGTAGACAATAAGTGCTATAAGTTTATATGTTTTTAAGTAGCATTAAATTTGTAAGTTTTGTAGTAATAGTTACGGGTTTGTACGAGTTCGTTAGTTTTATGTCCATTCCATGTGTTTATATTCATCGCCTAGTAAAATGTCATCTGGTCTAATCTCGTACTTCTTTTTCTATTTTATCATTGCACGTAAGTACTCTATGATGGTACAACGATCATGGAGTGCGTACTTCAAAATGACCTTTTCTTTTTTTGTACACTTCAACTATCCCTTAATTCTATCAGCCCATATATTCCGAATGAATAAAAAAACAATTTTATTGTCTCTATAAAAATAGGCTTCGAAGTTTAAAGTACAACGTCCTGATAACCTACCTCAGTTACTTCACCTTTCATAAGACAAAGGCCTAATCCATTTTCCATATCCCATGTACAGTCAAACGTAAGTCCGATATCAAGAAAGTCGATAAGGTCATTATCTGGAACAAAAATTCCAACTAAGGTTATTTTTTCGAGAATTTGAGTAGTTGTTTTTATTAAAGGATAATTTTCGTTAGATTCAACATCGTAACCAAGTTCATATCTTTTTTGTTTATAATAATCTAATATAGGCTCCAAAATACTTTGTTGTAATTGTTGCCATCTTTCTATTAAAAAATTATATGCTATATATTGTTCTTCCTCAAACTGACCATCATCTTCTCCCCTGACTATTAACGCCACCTTAACTTCGTTCCCAAAAAACTCAATGTTTTTATATCCAATCCAATCATAATTATTAAACTCAAGTTCGCCAAAAACTGTATCATTTATTTTCATTATATATCTCCTTTATTGTTTACTAGCAAATCCATCTGGCATAAAGGCTCCTGCATTGATTTCACCTACTCCACCAAGATGTCCAAATTTACTGTTTATCTCTGTCGGTACAAGTTGCACTGTCTTTACATCATTCAATTCATGCCAAGTTAACTTGTGTGCACGTCGATATTTCTCTATTTGCTTCCATGTAATTTCACCAGATTCCATTCCAAACTTACGTGCTAATTCAGGAGAATTATTCAATTGCTCAGCCAATTTTTCATCAGCTTGAGTGAAATTAAGACGTCTTGCTGCTGATCCTTTTCCAGCAGTGCCACCTACCATATGATTAATTTCTACCTGTGCTTTTGATACTGGTGAAAAATCAGGAACTCCATTTTTATATTGAATACCTTTTATACCAGCCTCATCTAATATGCTTTTCAATTTAGGGTCTGGTGGCGGTTTAAGTGTACTTAAAGATTCTCCCCTAATTCCTTCAAATTCAATCTTTGGATTAATCTCTGCAGGTGTTTGATTAAACCTTGATTCATATGAACTAGCAAATTCTTCTTGCTTGAAGGCTGGTGGAATATCAGCAACTCTATTACCCGTACCCTTAGTTTCACTCTTAGCAACAGAAAATAACTCTCCACCAAGTGGGTTTCTTCCTCCTCCATTCCCAACACCAGCTAACAAAGGTTCAGGGAATAAATTCGGGATTTCAATATTTTTAATCTTCTCCCCGACATTCTTCATACTACTAGGTAACTTATTTATTAATGCCGTTACTTCTTCCAATTTACCAGCTATTTTATCACTTTTCTTTGCTACTTCAAAAAATTTTGCACCTTCTGCGATTTTTCCGGCTGTAGCTGATCCTTTCACTGCGGCGTTTACTTCACCAACGCCGAAAAGACAACTGACAATATCAAATCCCATGCCACCAAAAGCATAAGGGTCGGTCATGGCTTTTTCTACATAATCTTTCGCTGCGTTGAACATTTCTTTTTGGTCTTTTCTAAAGGTTCTAGCGAGGTTATCCAGCACGGGAATTTTGTCCGTGTATGCAGGATTATTTAAGAAAACACTAAGATAAGGAGCCGTAATTGTGATAGAGCCTACAATCCCATATTCGGCAAGTTTCTTCACCCCTTGCCAAGTCGCGTTGAGATCGTCTATCCTCCATTGGGCTGTCTCGTGCCCTGTTGCAGAGTTCCATCCCAATGCAACCAAGTTACAGACAAGCGAACCGAGCTTACTTGCACCTATCGCAATCCCACTAATAGCGGATCCTGCCGCGCCTATAAAACCTTCCAACACCAAGACATCATCAGCAAGCCCTTTTAGGAAAGGAATGTTCTCCCCTACCCATTTTGTGCCTTTTCTCAATACATCCCATTTCTCACCGACACTACTGGAAAAGTTTTGAAGCCAAGCCTCCACTGGGTGATGTTCCGCCCATTCCTCTTGCTTTTTCTTCATTTCTCTTTCAGCTTGCAGTTGCGCTTCTTTTTCCGCCTTCGTTATTTGTGTATCCGTTTCATGAATGCCTTTTGCCAACTCATCTAGCGCAAAGAAAGCTTGCAGTTGCGGATCAGTATAAGATAAACTACCCATCTTCCCTGCAATTTGAACTTGCTTGTTTAGGGCATCGAGAATGTCTTCCGCATTGCTTTTTTCTTTTTTGCTTTCAAATTGTTGTACTTTTTGAATCGTATCCTCTAGTTCTTTGCTGGCTGCAACCAGTTTTTCATCAAACTGGCTTCTCGGCATACTCAATGAAATCAAATCGTTCACGCTGTTGTAAATATTAGAGATGCGACTATCCATTTCATGTTTCTTGGGTTGGAGATTGGAAAGTTTGTTTTGTGTTTGCAGTAATGCATCTTCCAGAATAACTGCATTCTCATCACTTTCTCCCGTTGTTGACTGAAAATCTTTTAAAGTTGTCAACATTTCAGCAATGAGAAATTCATTGGTAACTTTCAACCCAGTCACAACTGCACTTTGGTTATTATTGATGTCGTTGACAATCGCATTTCCTGTTGCACCCTGCATGGCATCGGCCTGGATAATACCATTCAATGCTCTTTGGGCTTGTTCAAGTTGATTATTTGTTTTACTGGTGTCTTTTTGGATTTTGGCCAGTACTTCATTGAATTCCTTTAAATCTACATGAAATCCCATTTAATTCGTCTCTCTTTCTAGTGGTAGTAACAGGGTTGCAGTCATTCCCCCTTAATAAAAGCTTTTAAAAAAAATCAATCATATAGCAAAACAAATCAAAAAAGCATCAAAACGGAGCGTTTTCGATACAGGATATACATTTCAAATACAAATAAAGACCAATGACAAATCCAGTCATTGATCTTTATGGGAATATTATACAAGATTTTATACAAAATAAGAATAACGAAAATTCCTAAAACTTCCGATATATCAACGATGTATAAAATAATGTATAGAAGATTAATAGATAGACAAACAAGCCCACCGTCACAACAAGGATTCTCATAAAAACTTGCTACCGATAATGATGCGTTATGTTAACTTGATTTGTATATCATATACACCATTTCAATACTAATTAATTCAATTTTTATTCTCCTAAGAGCATGCTGACTCTTAGTAAATATATATCGTCTTTATCAATTTCAAAATCTCCTTGTAAAAGAAGATTATCAATTTCCGTTAAATCCTTATTATATTGAGAAATTTCGTCAGGTGATAGGTTTTTTAAAGGTTGTTTTTTTATCTTTTCAATACTATTAAGGATATAATTTGACATAAAACCATGCTTTAAACTAATAAGAGCTAGATTCAAAAACACAGACGCATATTCCACCTTGTTTTTTTTCATAGGAAAAATGGATTCTTCAAAAGTAGCAGCTATAGATTGCTTAACCGTAAAATTTTGTTCATTTCTAAATTCTTCATAAATTTCTATAGTACATTCTTTAGCTTCAATATAAACTTTTTCATTCATTATGTAAAAAAGCTAGCATGAATCTAGCTTTTTCTTTTTTGATCACGGGTGTTCTAATATCTTTATTCATCATGTTTTGAATGTATACTTTTGCTAGTGTTTTTGAAGAAAATAGATGAAGTGAAATAAACCCAATGAAATCAACAAAACGAATGTAAACAAATATTTAAAAGTTTACATTCGATAAAAGTAAAAAGGATCTTATGTTTATAGGATTCTTTTTTTAGTTTCTGATAATATTGTATTAATTGAATGTAGAGGGTAATTTAGTAAGGATTTGAATATGTGAACCATTAGTTTACATGTATTAGAGTAATGGTTTCTTTATTGATTAGGGGTTTATATGTAATGATTTCTTAGAGGTGAATAATATGAATTTAGGTTCGCAATTGAAAAAGTTTCGTGAATCAAAAAGCTTTTCACAAGAAGATGTAGCTCGAAAGGTTGGAGTGACTAGACAAGCTGTTTATAAATGGGAGAGTAATAAAAGTTATCCTGATATTGATAATTTGATTTTACTTAGTGAATTATATGAAGTAACAATTGATGAGTTAATAAAAGGATCAGGGGATGCTAGGGAAGAGTTAGATAAAAAGGATAAGGATGAGTGTGAGGACGATGAGGATGAAAATGATTTTGGCTTTTTTATAGGTATTGCTCTTATATTTATAGGTATATTTATTGGCATTGAAGGAATTTCTTTATTTATAACTATATTGGGAATGATGATAATGGTATTTTATAGTGATGTGAAAAAAGCAATTATTAATGAATTTAAAATAAAAAGGAGACCGAACTAGATTGTTTTTCTAGTTTGATCTTCTTTTTATTTTATGTAAACAAATATTTTAAGATTTTACTTTCATTAAGGTAGAACATCGAGCGAAGCGACAACTATTTTAGGACGAAGAAATAAAATTTCGAGGGAAAATATGGTAAAGGTACTAGGAAACTTCCTAGCAAGACAAAAACGAAGTTTTTGGGGTTTACCATGGTAAACCCGTAGCTTGCCCCTCTCTTTTCTCTTTTAGAATTTTATACTTAATTGTTGCTTTGCTCTTGGTTACAAGAACACTGGCACTGTGCCATGAAAGATGGTTGATGTTAAGCAATCTTTTATTCAAAAGTTTTCTTTTAGAAACATAAAAAAGAGTCCTGTTATAATAGGACTCTTTTTCTTTTAGTTATAACAAAAAAAGCCAATCATGATATAATTGAATTGTCGAGAAACAACTATAATGAGAGGCTTTTTTATTCTTATAAAATTCTAATTACATAATAGCATAAAAAGAGTCTCCGTACTAGTTGTAAATACTAGGAATGAGGAGAAAAGTTATGACAAATACTATCAATTTAAAACAAGCTGAAAAAAATGCAAGATTGAGAGATATCGAGGATTCGAAGATCTTGTCAGAAGAAGAGATGTATTTAGCAAATGAACTTCAATCAAAAGCTAATTTAAGAGGAATGAAATTAGTTCCAGAGCGAAAAGTAAAAAATAAAGCTAAATTTGTTCAAATTATTCAAGACAATTGGAGTTATTTACAAAGTATATCTTATTTAAAAAATGAAGAAATTGTATTTTTAATGAGTTTGATTCCTTTTATAGGTTTTGGATCTAATGCAATTGTAGACAATCCCAAAAAGAAACAACCATTACCGCTTACACAAAGAGAATTAGCAAAGTCTTTAGAGACAAGTGAGACTAAGGTGAGTAGAGTTGTAAAGGCATTATATACAAAAGGGATCATTGCTCGTTCTGAAAGTGTTGTAGAAAATAGCAATGTAAAGTCTTATGCATTATTTATCAATCCTCATATTTTATATGCTGGAGATCGGGATAATATTGAAGAAGGATTAAAGATACAATTTATAAAAATTATGAGAGCTAAACCATTAAAAGATTTACCTATTAAATTTTTTTAAAAGACATCAATTAGATGTCTTTTTTTTACATTTTTATACTTATCAAATTTGATAAGTAAACTTATCAAATTTGATAAGTATAAAAAGTCCTATAAACCCTTGGTATTACTGGTTTTTTTCTACTTCTGTATGCTTGTCCCTTCTCACTCTCTATATAAGGGGCTAAAAGTTCCGCAAGGAACGGGTCGTATTTTCTTTCGCTTTGCTACAGAAAATCTCCACCCTTTTCGCTTTGCTACATCCTTGCAAAACTTTTTTCGGCTCGAGTTTGGATATCACCAAGCCGATACATCCAAAAGCAACTATTTGGGATCATCGGCTTGAATTGCTATTATACGAGCCGAACCGCTAGTGCCTTCGCTTAATAATTTCACTTACCACATTGATAGATACGTAATACGTGGGGGCTCGTCCCCACACGACGAACCAGCCTCAACCCCAAAAGCAAAGGAAAACCTTCTTTTAAACCTTTTTATTTTGCTTTTTAAGCGTATTTTTTTGTTTTTACGACAAATAGTATTGTTTTAGATTTATATTCTTTAAAAAGGATTCTGAAGCGTTTGAATAACATCTTGTATTGTGTTGTTATTTATTTCTAGATTAATTATTTATATTTATTTAATGCCAATTGTTTTCTTTTAGTATTTTAAAGTAATGTTTGATTGCAATTTATTAAAAATATCATGTCCTTAGTGAGTACTCATATGGAGACATAAAAGGGACTTTGTGTACTCAGTGAGTGGACATTTTGGGAATTTTCGTGTACCCACGTTTAAACTAGGCTCCGCCTAGTCCCAACCCCTAGTTGGGACCAAAAACCCCTTATGCTCTTCTCTCTTTTCTGATTCAGAATTTCCAATTTTATAGAGTAGTTCATTTTTTAGTCAAAAATTATTATGTTAAAAAACAAAATGTTAATTTATTTGTATGTTTTTTATTGATTGATCTAATGAATACTGTGCATGAAGAATTAGGATTGATTTAACTTAAGTTTATGTAAAGTGTTAAGATAAAGGAGTTATAACTGTTATAACGAATTTGAAATATCGAAAAGGAGGTTATGACTATTATGACACCTATTATTTATGAAAATGTATCCCAGGTTGCAAAAAGATTAAAAGTATCACCTTCTACGGTTAAAAAATATTATTTACTAATTGAGAGTTATAACTGTTATGCCTTTAAAAGAGACGAACGAGAACGAATTATGTTTAATGATTATGATGTTAGGTTATTACAAAGATTAGTAGAGTTAAAAAGTATGCCACAAGTTACATTGGAAGATGCTTGCAAATTACTTTTAAAAGAAGAAGGATTAACAGTTAATAATACAGATATGACTGTTATAACTCCTGGATCTGATGATTTAAAAGAAGTATTGAGAGAATTAAAAGATACAGTAGAGTTACAACAAAAACAATTACAGAATCAAAATGAGCAAATAGCTAAACTAACAAACGTATTGGAATCTCAACAAAAGCTATTGACTCATTCTAATACTATAGAAAAACAACAGGTTACTGATCGAGATAAAGCGGTTATGACTGTTATGCGAGAACTTCAAGAAGTAAAACAGATGGTTGCAGCAAGTAATGAAAAGAAATGGTATCAATTTTGGAAGTGATTTGCTGAGTCCTGGCGTTTATGCCGCGAAAGTTCCTTGACGATGAGGGGAACCCTCATGCAAACTCGCCAGGGGTGGCCCCAGAAGGGCGGTTTTTGCCCGCTGGGGTTAGCTTTGGGAGTTTGAGGGTTCGGAGGCTCGTGGTCAAGGGAACCGTGGAATAAAAAGCGAGGACGGACCCCAGGACAGGGCAAAAACCAATGTCTTCGCCAAGATTCGTGGTTCTACTGTTAGAAAAAGGCGAATAAGAATATAGCATA
>NZ_JBFTMC010000183.1:0-4743 GCF_056396765.1 Bacillus sp. 05T22 | reverse complement strand
TACATACTCTATGTGAACAATTTAAAATGTATGCATGTCTCAAATACCTATTCTAGAAAGACAATGGTAATTCCTCTAAAGAACGCATTAAATAATTACCTTGCCATTTCACTTTTTCTCGCTCCCTTTTTATTTGGATGTTTGGCATACGGTTTAGCAATGTAGAAATTGCAATTTTGGCCTCTAAACGAGCAAGCGGTGCTCCTAAACAAAAATGACTTCCCTGTCCAAATGCAATGTGATGGTTATTTTTTCTCGTAATATCAAAAACATCTGGATTCACAAAGACATTCCCATCACGATTTGCTGAGGCTAATGAAATGATAACCATATCTCCTTTTTTAATTTCTTGATCATGAATCATAAAAGGTTCAGCTGCCCAGCGCGCTGTCGTAACTTCAACAGGTGAATAAAAGCGTAATCCTTCTTCAATCGCTGAATCAATAAGCTCTGGCTTTTCTTTTAATAATTGCAGTTGATCTGGATGCTCTAACAATGCTAGAACTGTATTCGTAATGAGATTCACAGTTGTTTCATGTCCAGCTACAATAAGCAACATAATCATTGAATAAAGCTCTGGTGCACTTAATTTACTTCCTTCGCTTTCCGCCTGAATTAATCCACTAACTAAGTCTTCTTTCGGCTCTTTCCTTTTTACATCCACTAAATATTGAAGATATGTAATAAACTCGGATAATTTTTCTTCATTTTCCTTTATTTCCTCTGGTGTTTCAGGGGAAGCAATTACCGCATGAGACCATATTCTAAATTTTTCTTGATCATCTTTTGGAACGCCAAGCATTTCACTAATTACATTGATTGATAATGGAAAGGCGTAGTCATTAACAAGATTTAGGGAATGCTTATATTCTACATGGTCTAATAAAGTATCTGCGATATTCTGAATACGTTCATCTAATTGTAAAATCATTTTAGGAGTAAAAGCCTTTTGAACTAGTGCCCTTAAACGACTATGATCAGGAGGATCTGAATTCAACATATGTTTTGTTAAATGATCACCGTTTTCAAGAGAAAAGAATGGTTTCAAGTCTTCTTGAGAAAATACATTCTCTAGATTTTTCTTCAAACGAGAATCTTTTAAAAGTGGCAAAGCATCTTCATATCTTGTAATAAGCCATTCTGTACCCAGTTCACTTTTATTTACGAACAAAATAGGTTGTAATTTACGTGATTCCTTATAAATTTCATAAGCACCTTCTTTAAAACCTGCAGAGGCTAACTGAATACCATCTTCTATTTTGAAGCCAACTTTGTTTTTAAAAGACATTGCATTCCCTCACTCTCATCTATTTGTGAAAAGCAATTTAACATATGAATTATAACTTATAAAGAGAGGGAAGATTGTAAATATTTCGTTATAATCTTACTTTGTATATTGAAAAACAATTTAATAAAAAAACAAGCAATAAGAAGAGATCTTCCTCTTATCGCTTGTTTTATCACTAAGCAAAACACATGAAATTACTAATTTGTTGGTATCGATAACTCACTTTTCGGCGCCGCCCAGCTTGCCATGTGTAGCCTGACACGCCATTTCGTCTGACTTCCGTTGGAAAAAACCATAAATCCCTCCCAAATGGACCTGGGCGATGTAAACGTAAGTAGCCCCATCTTCCTAAACAATTACACATCCATGATTTTATATTACTGCTTTGCGCAGGAGCAGCGAATGTTGATGGTACAGAAGGAGCTTGTGATGGTGGTGGTGATGT
Source organism: Bacillus sp. 05T22 (assembly GCF_056396765.1). Taxonomy (NCBI): domain Bacteria; kingdom Bacillati; phylum Bacillota; class Bacilli; order Caryophanales; family Bacillaceae; genus Bacillus; species Bacillus sp. 05T22. Next base: position 3,010 of record NZ_JBFTMC010000183.1, on the reverse strand, counting down.
GGGGGCATCTTCTGCATCATCGGGTCGATATTCCTCAAGTTCCACATCCCTCATTTCATCAGATGTTTCATAACCAGAAATTTGTGGGTTATAGTATGCTGTTTGATTATAATCTACATATGGAAAATACGTTGGTTGATTATACATAAAAAACTCACCTCTTATAATTTATTACTTTATCCAATCATATGTTGTATCGCTTTTAGATGTAGCTTATTTATGTAGCCCAAAATAAAGCGGAGATATTTAAGTGTTCAATCAACCAATCTTCTCATCTTGAAGGAAAAAAGATGTCAAACTCTATCTCTTAAATCAAAGAAGTCGAAATGAGTTTTGATTAAACTTTTTATAAAACGCAGAGATTATTTAAAAAAGGATTTATTTTAACTAAACTATATCCAAAGGTCTATGATACAAAAAACTGGAGGAAAGCCAATATACATTAGAAAGAAAATCCCATTTAAAAATATAAATTCTAGTTTACAAAGGTGATTAATAGTTTAAGTTTTTCAAGTATTGTACTATGATATATTTAATTTCATTATTTAAGTTAAGCAAGAGTATGGGGCATTGTCCCTTACTCTACTATACATTCTAGAGAACATCTGACTTAAGGAGTTGTTATAATGGCACGTGTTTTATTTATTAATGGTGGATCAGAAGGACATATCAATCCAACAATTGGAGTTGTACAAGAGCTTATTTCGCGTGGAGAAGAGGTAGTATACTTTTCGATAGAAGCTTTTCGAGAGCGTATTGAAAAGACGGGAGCCAATGTACGAACATTTGACGATCAAAAATTTTTAAGAGCCTTTATCTCAGGTGGAAGAAATTATTTATCCGAAAGAATCAATGGTCTTTTACATACGGCGGATATCATTATACCTAGCGTTCTTGAACAGATTCAGGGAGAACATTTTGATTACATCATTCACGATTCTATGTTTGGTTGTGGACGTTTACTTTCCCAAATTCTAAAGCTCCCTGCAATTAATTCGTGCACATCTTTTGCGCAGACTGAAAGATCATTTGAAAGAATGTTAGAACAACTTTCGCAAAATATCCCAACAGAAATTGCAAAAAGGATAAATAATGATTTTCAAATCCTAACAACAAAAATTAAAGAAAAATATGGTGTTGAAATCACTTCTCCTTATGAAGTTTTTTGTAATCCTGCACTACTTACAATTGTTTATACAACTAGGGAGTTTCAACCTTTTGGAGAAGTATTTGACCAAACATACAAATTTGTAGGGCCATCCATCTCTACACAATCAACAAAAGAAAACTTTGACTTTACTACAATCAAAGGAAAAAGCCCCATTTACATTTCACTAGGTACGGTTTTTAATCAGGCAATTGATTTCTATAAGCTTTGTTTTAAGGCATTTGAGAATACTGACCACACTGTTGTTATGTCTATTGGGGAAAAAACTCAAATATCTGATTTAGGAGAGATTCCTAAAAACTTCATTGTGAAAAATTATGTCCCACAAACTGAGGTACTTAAATACACTAAATTATTTATCACACATGGCGGAATGAACAGTACCAATGAAGGTCTCTATTACGGGATTCCACTAATTGTAATCCCACAAAGCGCGGATCAGCCGGTAATTGCTCAACAAGTTGCGAATCTTGGAAGCGGCATTACATTACAAATGCAAGAGTTGACTGCAAATCAACTAAGTGAAACTGTAGATCATGTGTTAAGAGATTCATCTTTCCATAAAGCTGTTGCTGATATTAAAGAGTCCTTTCAAAAATCAGGCGGGTATCAGCAAGCTGTTGATGAGATTTTCAAATTTAAACATGAATATGGTATATAATATAAAAAACTTCTATATACAAAAAAGTGCTTATGTTATGTCACATAAGCACTTTTTGCTATTAACTAACTAGTGTAAGTTACCTACTCTATATTCGAAATTTGTCACTTTTTTAAACGGACACTATAATAGCGCATCGCTTTCAAAGTCCCTTTCATTTCGAATACACCTTGCTCAATTAATGTACGTAAGCGAAATTCGAGAAAAACATCCCCTACTGACTGTTCTATCTGACCAAGAACCTCCCCAATAAGCCTCGCTGATTTATAAAATTGTTCTTCTGCTCTTTCTTTCTCCAGGTTCTTTGCACATTCAATGATAAAAGAATCGAAGTAAGTTTCTTGCACAGATGAAACTTTATGATCTTCCCAAATTCGTAATGAATTTTTCGTTTCAGAAAGCAGCTTCCATTCTTGTTCTAATTGTTTTCGTGATTTTTCAGTAAGTACTGTACCCTTCTCATACGTCTCGTAAATTGTTGCTAGCTGCTCGGGCGTTAATGCACCCGTCCCGTGAATCTCATGAATTTCATTCTCTTTTTGAAACAACTCTCTATGAGCTTCTGATGTATTAATGATTCGAATATTTTTCTTATTTCTCAAATGAACAATTGCAAAACATAGTCCAACATGTTCATTTGCATTCTCTCCACTCCAAATCGTAATTGGTATATCCATTGGAATAGACTGTAGTTCTTTTAATGATTGAATAAACTTTGGTAAATATTCTTCTTCAAAATATAAATCTTCTAAATTTAAGTTTTTCGATAACCATTGCTGTCTCAAATGTTGTCCAGCGATTGTCTCCAGCTGATTGATTGGACCAATCGAAAAAAACTCTGAAAATGAAATAACATACTCTTGCTGCAATTTCTTTTTCTTTAACATGTACTTTAAACAGCCTGCACTAGATTCCCCAAAAGTAATATGAATGTGCGTGCTCTCGGATATATTTTTCTTATGCAATTTATAATCTAGCAATTCGTTCGGAATGCTCGTTAAATATGTAAATGAATCTTCGTTGTAATTATTTTTTAACAAATCTAATTGCACTAAAATACCTTGAAGCAACTCTTTCGCTTCATCTTCTTGCATTTCATTGACGACTTTTTTTATTTTTTCTATTGTTTCTATCATTTATTTCCCTCTATTCATAAAATGCTGTAATGCTTAGTGTAACAT
>NZ_JBFTMC010000182.1:0-4971 GCF_056396765.1 Bacillus sp. 05T22 | reverse complement strand
CTACTCATCAGGTAGCATAGTAAAAAAATTCAAACCCGTCAGGGTTTATTTGATATGCCTACTTTTATAACATCTATAAACGATAATAAAATATTACGTGAAAAGACCCCATTTTGTATAAAAATATACCTTAAGTTGATGGATGTGTGTACATGCCCCATGCCCATTAACTTAAGAACGAAAACAAAATAAATTTTCGTTCAAATGAACTAAAAAACTCTTAAGATACTTTTTGTCCTTAAAAATGATGCAGCTTTCTTTTGTCTTCTCAATCCATCATACGCATAGACAACACCCATAATATCAAAGACTGTTTTCTTCTCATATCGATGAGATTTCCGACCATTTTTCTGTACTAGGTGGAATAGGGGGATTAGAATCTTTGTTATTTCTTGGGTGTTTTTCTGTATAGCGGCCAAGCTGAAAAATACAGAATATCTTATAAAATTCGGAATTTTATAAGATACTAACGAAAGAGTTTTGTAACACTTCCGCAAGAAAAATGAAAGGTATTTAAACTAAGATGAACTTATAAATATTGATTTTATATTTTTAAATCAACATACGACAGTCTTTATATATTTATTTTTCACAGTGTTACATGTAAGCAATCTAGGCTAAATCTTACTAAGAGAGGACAATAAAAATGAAGAAAAAATTTAATACAATTGGAATTGGAAAGAAAGTCATTCCTACCGCAGCGGCATTAGGTATTCTTTTTTCAGTAGCTCCTATTGCAGAAAACAAGGCTAGCGCAGGGATAGGTACCGTACTCGATGTGACGATTACTTCATTAGGTATAGTGAAAGACATTTATGAAGGACTTGGAATATCTACAGGGGATCCCGACTTAACTGATTACACTGGTCCCTATGCAGAGAATGTATCTTACAGAGCTCCTAATTTTAAATCTGGGGAATTCAATATCTCTATGCATCATACGAAAAATGATTCGAATTTTACTAAGCAGATTAAAGTACTTTATCCAGATGGAAAAAGTGAAATTCATAAATTAAAATCAGGACAGCAGCTTAAGCTTACAGAAGCGGGTACCATTGTAGATCTAAATCCTGATGCAGAATCTGTTTCAGAACACAATCTTTTTTATATTACACAAGCGCAATTAAATGAAGGAAAAACGGGAGTTGCGCTTAACCAAGTTAATACTATATATGTAGAAAAAACATCTGGTCAAAATGTAATTCTTCGTGACGAATTTTATAAGAAAAAATTTGGAGAACGTTCTCTTGACGGATTTAAAGGTTTATTTACTGACCTATTCTCTTATTTAACAGAAGAAGAAAAGAAGATAGCAACATTGACTTCACATCCAGTAGGCAGAGAAGTYCTTTCTAATTATGTTACGAATAACCCTGAAGCTCGTGCGGATTTTAATAACCGGTCAACTAATATATTGGCGGAATCTACAAAAATCCTAGAGACACCTATTACACTACCATTTAGTATACTAAATGACGGTAAACCTTATCAAATTATCCCCTATAAAAAAGGGACGAATAAAGTATTGGTAAAAACAGGTTCAAAATATCTTTCAGGGAAAGAAGGAAATGCACTTCAATATTCTGATTCGATTGGTGATGATGAAGTGTTTGAACTTGTTCAGACCGGTAATTCTCATGATAATAAATTCCAATTCTATTTAAAAAACAAGAATGGAGTAAGTTTGGCTGGTAATTCTTATGTTCAACAATTTGGTACTGATTGGAGTTTCAAATCCGAAATTCGTTTCACTGCAAAAACTAACAATGAAATTCATAACTGGTTAAGGGAATGGTACCCTGGGAAAGAAAATGAGAAACAGAATTATGACGGAATAGAGTTCAGAAGTAATGATAAAGGTGATAGCTCTATATGGACTGCATATGATTCTACTGGAAAATTGATTAAAAATAGTTGGGTAAACCAAGGTACGCAAAATCCTGGTTGGTATTATGCAGATGCTTCAGGAGTTCTCTTGAAGGGTTGGCAGAAAATTGAGGGGAATACGTATTATTTTAATCCGGAGTCTAACATGATGGCTTCAGGAATAAATTCACAAATTGAGGGTAAGTACTATCACTTTAATGATTCTGGTGCTTTGCAACGATCAGCATGGAGAGATAATTACTATTCTGATGCTTCTGGAGCGTTGGTTAAAGAAGGTTTGCGGGAAATCGATGGTAAAATTTACGATTTCCAAAATTACCAACCTACTAAAAATAAACTGCGTCTAGAAGATCAAAGTGTCATTCTTCACTTTTCCGATAAAGGCATGCTTGAGAGAGCTTCTGATCTGAATGGAAACGCACTAACTACTCCTACAACTGTTATTTTGAACGAGAAACAACTAGCCTTTGAGAAAAACGGTGCTATTAGAAAATTAGGAGTGACTGAAAAGAGAGCTTTCCCTCAACCGGATGGAAGCGAGAAGGATGCAATCCACTATTATAGCTTAGAAGAAGGAGCTACTTATTCTGGTTGGAAAACGATTGATGGAAAGAAATATCATTTCAAAGATGGCGCACACTATACTTTTGATGGACATGAAACCATTGATGGAAAAAGATATTATTTTAATCATGACGGAGAAGCTAAGCTAACAGGATTTGATAAAGTTGATGGTAAGATATACCATTATGACGATAAAGGCGTAATGCAAACGGGCTGGCAAGAAATCGATGGTAAATGGTATTACTTCGATGAATCTGGAGCAGCTAAGATAGGATGGTTCTCAGTTGGTGGTGGGTATCATTTCCCTTATTACGGATACTTTACGTATTATGCTAAACAGGATGGTTCAATTTATACAGATACGAAGATTGAAATTAACGGAAAAACCTATACATTTGACAGTCATGGCCACAAAGGTTATTAATCATCAAAAAAAATCTATTTTTTATAAATATGACTCGCTAAATGAGATCCCCACAGCCTCCAGATGCTTTCAGCATCTGGAGGATTTTTATTAACTTGATGGCGATGTTTCCGTACCCAAAATTGGGTGATAATTATTACAGGTGTATCAGATTTCTTGTAGCTTTTAAACTAAAGGCCTTACCCAAAGTTGAGAAAAATCCACATATCCAAAATATTTCATCCTAATATTCGTTAGATCTGATGAAAAAGGAATCTGACATTTATCATAATATAGGGGAATCATAATAGAGGATTCTATCAGTTCTTTTTCAAGGTTTTTATTTAATGAGGGCCACTTTTCAAAATGTGTACGTTTGTATCTATCAAGGTGTTTTTTTATTGTTTCATTTGTTTTTACAATCTTAGCCAACGGTGAATATCTAGCTGTTAGAAAATAATAAAATGATATCTCTTGATTCATCTCGAATACCTCACCATGAATAAAGAGATCAACTTGCTCATTAAGTTTTTCATCTCTCAGATAGCTTTCAAAAGGAACCCATTTGACTAGAAAAGGTATATTTTCTTTTTCTAAGACATTCATTAACCACTTTGTCAGTTTTTCTGTATACTGAGTAGCTTTTATAATAAGTGGTTCTTTAAATGTGGGGCGTGATTTTTGTCGCATATCGATTTGATGATCTATTTCCTTCAAGCAACTCGTAGGGTTGGGGATCTTATTAAAGTCATATTCATGGATATGATTGATATTCTTAGTAATAATATAATGTAAGTAGTTACGAACATCGATTCGTTGAATAGATGAATTACGCCAGGCATTCATAATTATAACGCCAAAGCCAGAATTTCTTTCTACTTGAAAGGTGGAAGTGTTCTCGTTGCGCTTGGAAGATTGATAAATAGTATCAAATTCTAGAGGAACCTGAATGAATTCTACTGTATCTAGCAATGGCCTTTCCTGAAAATAATCATTAAATGCTATCAAGGATGTCTTTTCCTGGTTATTCTCTCCTATATAAAAACCACCAGTTCCTACAATTAGACCGTTATTTTCTTTATAAATGCTTGTATTTATCATACATAACATTTGTAAACAATAGCTACAACCATCCGGATAATGTATGTCAATAATTAATGGTGATACAATATCTATTTTCTCTATTGGTGCCCATAAGTCTTTATAGTATTTATGACTCCGTAGTTTTGAGAGACATAGTTTCACGTCAGTCGCTGTTAAGATGGATCCATCATGAAATTTTATGGACTTTTTTAAGTATAGTCTAAGCTTAGATTGAGTTAAATCCCAACTATGAGCTATTTCAGGAAATATGTTCCCCTTTTCATCCATATAAACAAGTCGATTGAACACGTTTGCGACAATGTGTGCACTATGTACATCGGCAGCCTCTAGTGGATGTGTTGTTAAAAAGGGCTTTCTTCTAGGAATAATTAATTTATCATCCGAATTATGTATATAGCCAAATTTTGAGTGAAACTTAGTCATCAAACGTAGTTTACCGTTTGGAGACCAATTATATAGTAAATATTTACTGCTTTTTTCAACAGGTTGTTGATCCATAATCTCCATCACTTGTGACTCATAGATTTGTTCTATATTTTTAAGCCATTGAAGAGAGGAAGTGTGTCCTCTTCCTTTTCCAGAATTGAAAATTAGCCAACCTTCATCCATCCATTTATGTAAGTAACGTACTGTTTGCTTTGTACTTAAACTTAAAAAGTCTGCTAGGTCTTTTATTTTTATGTGTCCTGAAGAAAATGATTGCCATAGATCCAATAAATTTTTATCCATTTTCCTATCTCCTTCTATAAGTAGACATATTTTTCTAGATATGTCCATTTTCAGTTTAATAAGTCTAGTTTAATATAACATTAGATAAAGTGAAACTTTAATCAGTGGGGGTCTTACTGCCCGCGAATAGCGGGATAAAAGGAGGAGATACTATGAATTGGAAAGACTTTGAGCAAAATATAAAAGTACGCTTAATTACATCATTTTTTAATCGTGCTGTTACATCAGCAGTAATGCCTTTCATGGCATTGTTTTTTGCTCAAGAAATAAATAAAGTATGGGCC
>NZ_JBFTMC010000181.1:0-5047 GCF_056396765.1 Bacillus sp. 05T22 | reverse complement strand
GATTATACTAGAGGGCAATATAAATCATATAAAGGGAATGATTTTCAAATCATTATAGATAAAAAAATCCATTGTTCGATAAAGAAATTTTGCAAGGAAAACAAAATTAGTGAGTATTCTTTCTTCTTAGGTGCGTACTATATTCTTTTGAACAAAAATTCTTTACAAAAGGAAATAGTAGTTGGTACTCCAACGGCGGGAAGAAATCATCCTGAAACTCAAAATATGATTGGTATGTTTGTAAACACATTAGCTTTAAAAATGGAACTTGAAGAGGGTGTATCTCTTAGTGATTTTTTAAAGAAAGTTAATAGTGATTGTTTAGAGAGTTTTGAACACCAGGAATATCCATTTGAAAAATTATATGAAAAAATTTCATTTGAATCTGATAGTTCAAGAAACCCAATTTTTGATACTATGTTTGTGTTGCAAAATAATGAAATGCCTGAATATATGTTGGGTGATTTAAAATTAGAAATGTTGGATATTAAAAATAAAATTTCAAAATTCGATTTAACTTTATCTGTAGAAGAATTAACTGAAGAATATAAATTATCGTGGGAATACTGCGTTGAATTATTTAAAAATTCTACTATTTATAGATATTCAGAACAATATATTGAGATTATTAAAGAGTTGATTATATATCCCTCCAAGAAATTAAAAGACATTAATATAACCAATAAAAAAGAATTGGAGTTATTAGAGAAAGTATTTAACAATCAAAAAAAATCTTTAAACAGTCAAGAAACAATTATCGATGCATTTTCAAAAATTGTTGAAAAATATCCAAATAAAGTAGCTGTGAAATATTGTGAAGAAGAGATTACTTATCAAGAACTAGACATGAAATCAAGTATTATTCGTAATAAATTATATGATATTGGAATAGAAAAAGAAGAAAGAATTGGATTAATTACAGATAAATCAATTGAAATGATTATTGGAATATTAGGGATTTTAAAAGCGGGAGCAGCTTATCTGCCTATTGATCCAACCCATAAAACAAAAAGAATAAATTATATGTTAAAGGATAGCTCTGTTAAGACTTTAATTCTAGGACCTAATCATTTATCAAATGTAAAAGTGGAACAATTTGAAAGGATAAAAGAAATAATTGATTTTAAAAATTTAAGAGACGAARAATTGGAGGAGTATCAAAAGATAAAATTCAATCAAAATAATCTTGCTTATGTAATCTATACTTCCGGAACGACAGGAAACCCTAAAGGAGTAATGATTGAACATAAAGGGGTTGTTAATTTAGCTAAAGCACAAGCTGAAATCGGGGGGTATATTCCTGGAGACGTCGTTTTACAATATTTTAATTATATATTTGATGGCTCTGTGTCAGAAATATTTTCAGCTTTGCTAAATGGATGTACATTAGAGATGATTTCTGAATCAATACGATTAGAACCAAGAAAGCTTATTAAAACTTTAGATAATAAACATTTTCAAGTTGTTCCTTCTATGTTTAGGGCAATGATTGATTTTGCAGTTGATAATAATATGGTAGAGGAACTATTAAAATTTAAGAAACTCTATTTAGCAGGTGAAACGTTATCGCTAGATTTGGTGGAGAAAATGAAAAGTTTAGGTAAAGAGAAAATAAAAGATATCTATAATTTATATGGGCCGACAGAAAATACAGTATGTGCAACGAGTTATAATCTTGGCACGCTTAAAAATGAAAGTAGTATTCCAATTGGAAAACCAGTTACTGGAACAAAGGTGACAATAGTTCAAAATAATCAAAGATGTGGAATCGGCATAGTAGGTGAAATTTGCTTAGCTGGTATTGGAATTGCTCGTGGTTACTTGAATCTAGAGACCATGACAAAGGAAAAATTTATTTTAAATCTACATGATTCTGAAGAAATTTTCTATAAAACTGGTGATTTGGGAAGGTGGAATGAGAATGGAGATATTGAATACCTTGGCAGAATGGATGATCAAGTAAAATTTAGGGGTTTTAGAATTGAATTAGGTGAAATAGAACAAAAACTAAGGAAAATAGAATGTATTTCAGATGCAATTGTTATGATTAATAATGATACTGGTAATGAATATTTGGCAGCTTATGTATTGTCAAAAGACGAAATACTAACAGATCAGATAAACGATGCTTTATCAGAAAATTTACCAGATTATATGATTCCTAATTTCTATTTAGTAGTAGATAAATATCCGCTAACAGGAAGTGGAAAGATTGATAAAAAAGCCTTATCAATGATGGGGAATTTATCAACAGTTCTAGACCATGCAGTGGAAGAAAAATATGATTTGACTCAAAAATTAGTTAGAGAAATTTATACAAGTGTTTTATATGTAGAACAAATCAGATTAGATGATAATTTCTTTAGTTTGGGAGGGAATTCATTAAAAGCCATTCAAGTAGTGAATTCAATAGAAACAAATTTCAATATTAATTTCAATATAAAAGACGTTTTAGAACTGAAGACTATTAGAAAAGTTAGTRAAAAAATTGAAGAGGTTTTAAAAGGAAATGTTGATACTTCTTATGAAATGGAAAATATGATAATTGGTGAAGCGGAGGCATTATAGTAATGATAAAAAAATATAGGATGAGTTCTGTTCAAAAAAGATTATTTGCAATCGATCAATCGCAAGATGTTGGAACCTCATATAATATGCCTGTAATGATGAGTTTTGAGGGGAAAATAGAAAAAGATAAGTTACAAGATGCAATTAAAAAACTTTCTGAAAAATACGAACTATTGAGAACTACTTTTGCTATCCAAAATAATGAGTTTGTTCAGGTTGTTAGTGACTCACAATTAGTTACATTAGATTACTGTAATACTAAAAAAGTAGAAGATATTGAAAGTTGTTATGCAGATTTTATTCAACCATTTGATTTAACAAGAGGTCCTTTGATGAGAGTTCAGTTGATTGAAGAACTTAATGGAATGACTTATTTAATGATTGATATTCATCATATAATTGCTGATGGTGAGTCAATTGGACTAATTTGGAGGGATTTATCGAAAGCATATGCAGGTGAAGAATTAGAAAAATCTAAAATTCAATATAAAGATTTTAGTGCTTGGGCAAACAAGCTGGATTTAACAAAACAAAAGGAGTTTTGGATAAATGAATTTAGAGAAGACGTTCCAACAGTTGAATTAGTTACTGATTTCCCACGGAAAAATAAACAAAGTTACAACGGAAAAGTAAAAATCAAACAACTTAATAAATCATTAAATCATAAAATTGCCAAGATTTGTTCAGAAAATAGCTCAACTGAGTTTATCTTTTTTTTAGCAGTGTTCAATATTCTTTTGAGCAAATATGCTAGACAGAATGATATTATTATTGGATCGCCATTTTCAGGACGAACTAATGCTCAGTTACAGAATATGTTAGGAATGTTCGTCAATACGCTCCCTATTAAAACAGTAGTTGAGAGTAGCGAAAATTTCTTGAATTATTTAGAACAAGTAAAGGAAAAGTGCTTTTCCATCTACGAAAATCAAAATTACCCTTTTGAAAATTTATTATCTGATCTTGATTTAACCAGGGATTCGTCTAGAAATCCAATATTTGATATTATGTTTGCTCAAGAGAATACTTCTGAAGCGATTTACCTTGATACACTTAAGGCGAAACTAATTAATCCAGAAATAGTTACTGCAAAATTTGATTTATCATTAACTATGATATCCAAAAATGACGGGTATACAGTTGGGTGGGAATATTGTACAGATCTATTTAAAGACGAAACAATTACAATTATGGCGAAGCATTATGAAACATTATTAGAGAATATTTTGCATAATCCTAATTCTTTAATTAGTGAATTAAGTATGATTAACAAAGTTGAAGAAAAATTAATTTTAGAAGAATTTAATGAAACAGAAGCTTATTACCCTAAAGATAAAACAATAATACAATTATTTGAAGAACAGGTGATGCAAAATCCTGACGGTATAGCTGTAGTTTTTGAAGAAGAAAATTATTCTTATAAAGAAATTAATGGTCGAGCTAATGCTATTGGTGAAAAATTGAGAAATTTAGGCATTAAACCGGATGAAATAGTAGGTTTAATAAGTGAAAGCTCTGTGGAAATGATCGTAGGAATATTAGGTATACTAAAATCTGGAGCTGCTTATATGCCAATTGATCCAAAGCACCCTATAGATAGAGTTAGCTATATGCTTCACAATAGTGAGGCAAAGGTAATTCTATTCGGACAAGGAGGAAGTAAAACACTAAATCAATTACTTGTTGAGTTTAATGAGTTAGAAACGATTGATTTATGTAGTGATAAAACCGAAATTAGTAGTAATTTATTTCTTGTATCAAGCCCAAATAATTTGGCTTATATCATTTTTACTTCAGGTTCTACTGGTACACCCAAAGGAGTAATGGTGGAGAACCAGAGTGTGGTAAATGTTAGTTATTGGCAAATTCTAAATGGAGAGATTGATAATAAAACTAGAGTTATACAAAATTATAATTATATATTTGATGCTTCTGTTTCTGAAATTTTTCCTACTTTAATAGCAGGGGGAACTTTATTAATGCTATCAGAAGAGGATAAGAAGAACCCTAGAAAGTATTTGGAATTATTGGTTAATTCTCAACTTTGTTGTGTTCCTTCGATGTTTAGAGAAATTTTAGAATATGCAAAAGCACATAATTTGATTGATAAATTAATACAATTTGACAAATTATATTTAGCGGCAGAAGTATTACCGATAGAATTACTAAAAGATTATATGAACACTACTGGTAGGAATTTAAATCAGGTTTACAATATCTATGGACCAACTGAAACAACAGATTCGGCTATTTGTTATGATTTTTCAGGCATGAATAATGTAGAAAAAGTATTGATTGGTAGACCAATATCTAAYTTAAAACTATATGTGTTAAATGAGAATCAGCTTTGTGGAATTGGAGTTCCTGGAGAATTGTGTATTGGTGGCGATGGAGTAACTCGGGGATATTTAAATAGACCAGATTTAACAGAAGAAAAATTTGTAGAAAATCCATATATTCCTGAACAAAAGATGTATCG
>NZ_JBFTMC010000180.1:0-5141 GCF_056396765.1 Bacillus sp. 05T22 | reverse complement strand
CAATACAATGATGAGGTTATAGATCAGTTAGATATGAGTGATTTGGACCTTACTTTTTCAGACCTGTCAGAGGTAATGGGAGATCGTATTATGGCAAAACGGGTCATGTTAAGGGCTTCTTCATTAATGAGAGCATCGTTTTCTGATTGTGATTTTGAGTTGGCTGATTTCAGAAGTTGTAATTTAGAGGAAATACACATTGCAGATTGTAGGTTTGGCGAAGCGGATTTCTCTAAAGCAAATATGAAATATGCAAAGATAAATATAAGTAGTTGCTTCGAGACTTGTTTTGATGAAGTTGATTTTTCATATGGAGAATTAGTTGGAACAATTTTAAATCATGCTACTTTTTGCCATGCGAATTTATATAGAATTGATGCAAAACAGGCCGACTGTACGGGAATGGATTTTAGCAGCGCGAATCTTACAGAAGGTAACTTTGAAAAAGCGTATTTAGAAGATGCAAATTTATCAGAAGTAGATGCTAGAAATGCAGATTTAACAAATGCAGATTTAACAGGAGCGACCCTTTTAAAGGGGAATTTTACGGATGCGAATTTTACCGGTGCCAAACTTGATAATGTGGTTTGGAAGGGAGCAAATGTAGAAGGAGCTAAGTTTGACGAAAGTGTGAAGGAACAAGTATTAAAAATGATATAGAAGCTGATATATAGAAGGCTTATTCCATTTAGTAAGAGAAATAGGTCTTTTTTCTATGGATAAAAAACAAAAAAAGAAAAATTTAATGGTTACAGAAGGACAGAACAAAATGATTGGGGAAGGGTAGCTAAAAGAAAAGAGTTGTCTCATAATTTAATTGATTATGTTAAAAAATAGAAATCACAAGATGTATCAGTTTAGCGCAAGAATGGCCGAGGTTGTAGATTATATATTAGCTTCCCTCAAAAAGGCTATGAACCAGCTGGAAACGGTGTATTGGCAGGGAAGCAAGGCGGTGAGCCCAGGAAAGGTTACCAAGTGGGTTAATAAGCATCATGCAGACAGTAGTAAGAGGATCAATGATGAGATTAAGGAGCTTGAGGCTTCGCTTGCTAAGGGTACAGGAGATGATAGCACTTATCGACACCTTAAAGATTATGAAAGTAATACTTATTTTACTAGAAGTGTAGAGTATAATGCAGGTAAAGAAGGAAAAGGCTTTAGTTATAAAGTCTATCAAAGAGGAGATATTGATTGGAATATGGTTCGAACAAAGGGAGTGGATTAACAAATGCAGAAGCAGCTGCTAAGTATGGTTTAGCACCTATCCTTGATAATGCGGGTAGTGTTGCAACGTTACATCATTCGCAACAAAAAGGAGTGGGTCCATTATTTGAAACATCGACTAGGTCTCATAACATTAGTAATGCCAAAAGGGCACCATTACATCCGTATAAAGGGAAGTTAAATCCATTTTATCGCATGGATGAGCCAATAAGAAGAGCACTCCAAAAAGTAGATTATGTAAATTATTGGAAAACTGGAGGGGATTACAATGAATGCTTTGCCTGATAAATTAGACCAAGCTCTTGAAGAAGATATTTATAAACGTGAAGATAAGAATAAAGTGAAGGAGACATTAACTAACCTAGGTGTAGAAGTATCTGATACATTCAGAGAATTTTATTATCGGTATGCAGGACCTTTTTGGGAAGAACACGTTCCTTACGAGTTACTAGATGTTGTAGATGAAGAGAATAGTATTGAATCATACACAATTATTGCTCGAAATGAACATGGATTTCCTAAAAAGTATCTAGTTTTAAGTGAAATGTCAGCAAATGCCGTACTAGTACTTGATAGTGTAACTGATAAAGTTTACTCGGTTAATTTTGAAGGTGGAGATGAGCTACTTTTAAGCGGAGAGTTAAAGGAAACTTGGCCAGCATTTTATGTGTTTTTAAAAGAATATTTTAACTGTTAGATGGAGATTAAGTTAATGTTGGGTAAAATGATTTTACTCACGATGCTAAGTAAGCGCAAGGGGTTATAGTAACTTTATAAGCTTATATATGTATGAAAACGATAAAGCTCTTGTAAACATACAGGTGAAGAGAATTTATTTGAAGTTGATAAAAAATGAATCATTTGTTTAAAAGTAGAGACTCATGATGGTTGTACCATCATGGGCTACTATATGCAATGATTTAATTGAAAGAGGAGTACAAGTTTAGACGAGACGACATTTTACTGGGTAACGGGAAAGCTGAGTTCGATAATGGTAATGGTGCAATAATGAGAATAGCACCATTGGCTTTTATACTACTATATACTGAGTTTGATTTTATAAAAGAAGTAAAAATGATAAAAAGATATACTGAAATTACTCATGCTCATCCTCGTGTTATAGTAGGTTCCATTCACGCACCTTTTTTAGAGTAATAGTATCAGTATGTCCAAGATTTAGAGATTACTTGCAATTATCTTGAAGTTTTCGCACCAGAACCGTATTTTTTGTACCAGAACCGTGTAGGTTCTATGTCTCTATCAAATAATTTTTTGCACCATAACTCCGTGTAAACAAAAAATTTTCTTTCTCTACAGCTAGCTATTTATAAGAGCACATCTTATTTAAGCCTTTATTCGGATATGTAATTTTGCATATCTAAATAAAGGGGATAAATATACAGAGTGTGATTAAATTATATTAAAAAATAATCAAGTATTGTTTAAATATTCAAATAGTTATTTTTCACTCGGATATATCAAGTTGTAACTATTATAATTACTTAAATAATATTAAACAATAATTTTAGAAGTATAATATTTCCACTTGCATTAATATTCAATAACTAAATTATTGAATATAATCGACAAAATTCTACTATTTACGCATTGAAAGTTTAATGTTTTAATAAAGGTGTAATTGGTATGACCACTAAGAGGAGGAGAAGGTTGTACTAATAAAAGTGCAATTAAAGTTGCAAGTAACATCATGTCAAGTTTATTTTCATAATACTCAGTTAATTTTGTTTGGTAATAATTTAGAATCAAAAAAACATCTTATTTGTAAAAAATAGAATTCTAAGTTTCTACAAAGCAAAAATGATCTTATTTTATTCCGAGGTGAAAGTATAAGCAATGTACAGTATAATTTCATCTTTTGTAATCTTGTAGGGCTCTTACCGACAAAACTAAGAGGGATATTATGAAATTACTATCAAAAAAAGTCATGGCAGGGTTAGCTGTAGGAGCAATGAATTTATCTATCTGGGCTCCTGCAAGTCAAGCAGCAATTCCAGAGAAACATAAATATTTATACTATTCATTTGGAAGCTAATTCAGATATAGGTGATGAAATTTTATAGTTTACTTTTAAATGAGGAGGAAGTAAGGTCCTTACATTCTATGAGAAGTAAATAATAACGAGAGTTTAACACTCTATCTGAAAGACTTCTCCTTCCTCAAGAGTGTGCAAGAAAAGAGCCTATCGTTAGAGCGTTCAAGATGTATGTATAAGATTGTAAAAAGACAATAGTAAAGAGGTGTTCGGAATGAAAAATAAAATAATTAAAGGATTTTTAATAACATCCATTGTAACTGGGGCGAGTATTCCTATCAATACTCTCGCAACACCAATCGTTCAAGCAGAAACGCAACAGGAGAACACGGATATTTCCTCATCATTACGAAAATTAGGTGCACAATCGAAATTAATCCAAACATATATAGATCAAGCTTTAATGAGTCCTAATGTACAGCTTGCAGAAGTTCCATCTTTAAATACGAACCAAGATCTAATCAAGAAAGATATGAACGAATGGTCAACGGAACTTTATCCAAAATTAATTCTATTAAATGCAAAAAGTAAAGGATTTGTAACTAAATTTAATAGCTATTATCCAACATTAAAAGCGTTTGTAGACACTAAAGAAGATAAAGAAGGATTTTTAGATAGACTTGAAGTTCTTCAAGACATGGCTATGACGAACCAAGACAACGTACAACGTCAAATTAATGAATTAACAGATCTTAAATTACAGCTTGATACGAAACTTAAAGATCTCGATACTGATGTGACAAAAGCGCAGGTTGCCCTAAGTTCAGATGGAACAGGGAAAATCGACCAGCTAAAAAATGAATTACTAAATACCCAAAAATCAATTCAAAATGATTTACAACAAATCGCATTGTTACCAGGAGCTTTAAATGAACAAGGGTTTGTTATATTCAAAGAAGTCTATAACCTTTCAAAAGATATCATTGAACCTGCTGCTCAAACAGCGGTGGCAGCGTATAACAAAGGAAAAGAAATTAACAACTCTATTTTAGAAGCAGAGAAAAAAGCAGAGAAAGAAGCGACAGAAAAAGGGAAATCTGCTCTAGAGATTGAAGCTGCCAAAAAAGCTGCTCGTGAAGAAATTGAGAAAAGCAAACAAGCTGAAATAGCTGCAGCTGCAGTTACAAAAACGAAAGAGTATGACCTTACGAAAGTTATTGACCCTGAAAAAATTAAAAAAACATATAGTGCTTTCGCTGAAGTAAATAAACTAACAGCAGAGCAACGAGCACATTTAGCTGATTTAGAGACACAAAACCAAAAATTTTATGATTTAACAAARAACCTAAAARTAGCAGATTTACAAAAATCMATGCTTCTTCTTATGCAAAATGATTTGCATACGTTTGCAAATCAAGTGGATGTAGAACTTGACCTAATGAAACGCTATAAAGAAGATTTGAATCTAATCAAAAATAATATTACAAAATTATCTACTAATGTTGATACAACTGACCAGCAGTCTCAAAAAGATACATTAAGACAATTAAAAAATGTAACAAGTTACCTTGAAGAACAAGTTTATAAATTTTAATATTATGTTTTTGAAATCTACAAAGATTATAAGAATCTATCGAAAGACTAAGGAGGAGAATAGATATGAAGAAATTTCCATTTAAAGTGTTGACTTTGGCCACTCTGGCAACGGTTATCACTGCTACTACCGGTAACACTATTCATGCATTTGCACAAGAAACGACCGCTCAAGAACAAAAAGTAGGGAATTATGAATTAGGGTCTGAAGGGCTGAAGAAAGCATTAACTCAAACAGGATCTAATATTCTTGTAATGGATTTGTACGCAAAAACAATGATTAAACAACCGAATGTAAATTTATCCGGTATTGATTTATTGATTTAGG
>NZ_JBFTMC010000179.1:0-5201 GCF_056396765.1 Bacillus sp. 05T22 | reverse complement strand
TAATAAGATAATATCAGGTTGATAGTGCTTCCATTTGAACGAATTTTCCTTTTTCATACCGATCACACACCTTTTTTAGAGTAATAGTATCAGTATGTCCAAGATTTAGAGATTATTTGCAATTTCCCTGAAGTTTTTGCACCAGAACCGCCTTCTGCTTTTCGCTGCACTTCTTCTTTTGTGAGCGTAGGTTGTGTTGATCCTTCTTCTGCTTTTGAATTTTCAGGAAAACCTAGAAGTAGACCTCACGAAAGCACACAACTTGTAGCTGAAAATGAATGTTTTTCACTACTATTTCTCCTTTATATAAAAATTTAGTAATTTTCATATTATAGTTTAATACAAAAAAGGTAAAAAATAGAAATTATTACGAATATTTTTATATTTTAAAATATCCGAATATTCACTTGACTATATTCCAATATATGCTAAAATACTAATGGGGAAATATGGATTTTATGATAAATAATAGAATTGGAGGGATTTTTATGAAAAAAATATTAGGTATAATGTTAACTGCAGGCGTAGGATTAAGTTTTGGGTTTTCTGATGCCACATCAGCTCAAGCTAACCAAGGTGGGGTACACCAGAATTTAGAAATTAAAAAAATGCAAGACGGTAGAATTCAAGGAGTTAATGCTACAAGGGATTTAACTTCTGAACAGGTAAATAACATCTTAGTCCAAATGGGTTTTTCGACCACAGAAATATCTAACATGCAAGATTCACTAAAAAAAGAAATTATTAAAGCTGGGGGAAAAAAAGCTATATTAACTCCTGTAAAAAATGAAAATACTTCTCATAAATCTTTGGTTCAATCTAATCCCGTAGAACCTGAAGTGGTGATAGCGAACGGGCTGAGTTTTAATTTATTTGCTCTATATGAGGGCACTCAAGGATCTAATCATATTTATAAGGTTTACACTAATGGGTCTTGGACAAGTATTCCATATCGAAAAACAAATGATACAATAGGTATTTTCTGGGGAGATAATGTTACAGCTGTAAATAATTCAGATTCCGCTCGACAAAGTTGGTTTGGTGATGATGAATATGAGAATCAGTTAAAAGGGGATCGTTCAAGCAAATACGGAACACAGTGGAAAGTTCCATTTAAAAATGGCGCTACATTTAACGGTGTTTATACTTCTCAAAAAATATCCATTCCAACAAAATTTAATGGAAAAAAAATACAAGTCGGTTCTGGATTTATTCACCCATGGATAGCTAAACAGCAAGATATTCCGCTTAAATTTGGACCTGGAACTATTGATTTTAATGGTGTAAAAGGATATAGCTATACTTTAAAATATAATATTAATGTAGGTTCTTAAGGTTCTGGTGGAGGTTCGACCGAGATACATGTAATTTTCGGTCCTAGTCTGTATTTTATTTCCAATATCAGATTTCACTGTACCAAAAAAGTGTTTTACCAATAATGTTACGGATTATTTTTAATACAGTATTTTTGTTACAGCTAGTTCAATGGCTAGGATATTTCATATTTTCAAATGCAAAACGAAACAAAAATGAATGTTTATATTACAAATATCACCGGAAAATAACGATTAGTAAAAAATGGGTCTGTTGCAAAAATAGAAAAATTACAGATAATACAATTATGTTTTTATGATAATCAAAATAAGAAAAGATTTTATACTTGTTTCAAACTAATAAATAATTAAAGAGAGTGTACACTCCCTTTAATTATTTATTATTCAGATCTTTGAAGTTTAAATTCTTTATAACTTGAAATTAAAGAGCTAATAGAGAATAACAGAAATAAGCAAGGATAAGTCCAAGTCTTATAGTCTTTAATACTAATAATAAATGCAATTGTTGAGGCTATAAAGAGCATGAAGTAGAGGCTAAAATAAAACCATTTTCTAGATTTTTTATAATTTTTCATTGAAAAGCTCCATTCATCAATATTTCCATTTATTAGATATTATACTATTAGAAATTAACGTTTAACAAGGGGGAATACTTACATGAAAAAAAAATTACAAAAAAAAATAATGTTAATCTGTATGTCCATGGTTTTAATGATTTCTTTTACATTAATAAATTTTCCTGGAGAAAAAGCTGAAGCCGCGATGCAAAATCATAAACTATATAAAACTGAAACAGAAATTGTGTATGCAGACCCCAATGACCCAAATGCTGCATTCTCTCTACTTTTTGCAATGGTATCATTCATACCACAAGTATCAGCAATAAAAAAATTAGATATGGCATTGAAAATTGCTGGATTTGGAATTGCTTATCAGGGATTTGTTGATTATGGTAAAAATCCGAATAGATTTAAATTAACAAAAAGAATATACAAGGCTGATAAAGTTACTATGAATTATTGGGGATATTTCTATGTCGATATTCACAATCTCGATACTGGGAAATTAGTTTCTTCTAAAATGTACTTTATTGCAAAGATGCAATAAGTATACTTTTGATTTATATTGATAACAATGTAGAGTACAAAATACCACTGAATGTTTTCTATTTTGACTTTCAGCGACATTTTGTAGTTACCAATGATATGAAAAGCGTTAATTAAAATATCGGTTCTGGTGCAAAAAATGAAGCCGCTTGCAAGTAATCTCCTAAACTTGGACCTACTGATACTAGTACTCTAAAAAAGGACGCGATCAGTATGGAAATGCAAAATTTATTTAAGTGGAAACATTACCAACCTGATATTATTTTGTTAACGGTAAGATTGTACCTACGGTACAACCTCAGTTTTCGTGATTTGGTGGAAATGATGGAGGAACGGGGCTTATCCGTTTCTCATACAACGATTATGCGTTGGGTTCATCAGTATGGTCCTGAATTAGACAAAAGAATCCGTCGTCATCTCAAGCAAACCAATGACTCTTGGAGAGTCGATGAAACATATATCAAAGTAAAAGGTCAATAGATGCACCTGTATTGTGCCGTTGATTCGAAAGGAAACACAATCGATTTTTGCCTAAGCAAAGCAAGAAACCACAAGGCTGCACAGCGATTCTTCAAGAAAGCATTGCAGTCTTTTCATATTTCTAAGCCTCGTGTCGTGACAGTCGATAAGAATCCAGCTTATCCTATAGCAGTTGAAGAATTAAGAAAAGAAAAAAAGGTGCCATTAGACATCCAACTAAGGCAAGTGAAATATCTCAATAACATAGTGGAACAAGATATCGGTTTATTAAAAAGCGAGTTCGTTCAATGTTAGGATTGAAATTCTTTCGCACAGCTACATCCATTATTTTTGGAATAGAAGCTATGCATATGGTAAAAAAAAAGCAACTTATTTTACTGGACAAGTCTGTCCAAAATCAAGTGAAGTTCATCCATCAACTATTTGGAATTGCTGCTTAAGACTAGATTCCACTAGGAAACTTTTCGCCTCTTTATATCTTTTCTAAGTATTTGCACCAGAACCGAATAATTATGATTTTACATAAATTTTAATCGGTGCAAGAATACATTTAATTGTAATTTTTCTTGTCAGAAAAATGAAAGGGGTATAAATATGAAGAAATTAATTTTATTTATAGGTACAATTTTTCTATCATTTATGTTGAATCTGTGTACTTCTACAGGTTCAACAGCCGAAGCATCCTCTTCACAAACTGTTACTAAAGAGGAAGCTAAATTTAAGGCAAAAACATATCTGAAAATTATAAGTAACCAGTCTTATCCTAAATGGAATGGGGCGTCTTTTAGTGAAGAGAAAACGTTATACGATTTAGATGGGAAGATTAGAGCGTATTTATTTCAAGTAAAAAAAGGTGACCAAAACTATGGTTATATCATTGCAAATGGTATTAAAGGCAAATCTTCGATTATAGAGTCAACAAGGAAGGGAAGTAATCCCTATACAGGTGTGCCAGAAGGTCAAGCTATATATATAGGTCCCCTCCAACACCTCAAAAAGGAGAATGATAAGGTAATAGATATTGCTACTAGTCAAAATATTGAATTCAAAGAAGTAAAACAAGTGGAGAATAGTAGGGAAGAATCGTTAGTGCCAGACGTTAAATATGCAATTAATACTAAAGAAACTAAAGAGGAATATATAGAAAAAAAGCTAGGAAATGTTCCCGATTATCAATGGTATATAGGCTGTGCACCAACTGCTATTGCTAATTTAATTGCATACTGGTCTCACCATGGATATGATAACTTATTCAAAAAGAATGAGACTTCTAATAAATTAATAGATAATTTAGCAACAATAATGGAAACAGATAGAGGAACAGGCAAAGATACAGACGGCGTTTTGTATGGTACGTGGCCACATAAAATGGCACCTGGTATAAAAAAGTATTGGAATAAGCGCGGTTACTATCCGGAAACTTTATATGATTTAAAACCAACTTATGAAAAGTATAAAAAAGAAATTGATGCCAGTCATCCAATTATTATTAATACGCGTAAAAATGTTTTATATAGTGATCATGTAATAACTGGAGTTGGTTATGAGGAGCTCCATTTTGCAGATGTAAATGAACATTACCGAGGTATTATTGTACACGATACATGGAATACCACACCAGTAGATGTATCTATAGATTATGATGAGCATATGAAATCCATAGAATCGTTTACAAGCGTAAATCCAGCGCCCAAAGGATGGGTTACTGATTTCAATCAAAATTGGCGATATGTAGAGAATTCTGGATCTTTAAAAACTGGATGGTTCCAGGAAAATGGTAAATGGTATTATTTTGATTCATCTGGAGTTATGAAAACTGGATGGTTCCAGGAAAATGGTAAATGGTATTATTTTGATTCATCTGGTGCTATGAAAACGGGATGGATTACAGATCGATATTGGTACTACCTAGATACATCTGGTGCTATGAAAACGGGTTGGATTCAAGATAGCGGAAAATGGTATTACCTAGATTCCTCTGGTGCTATGTTAACGAATGGCTGGATTACTGTTGATGGAAAATCCTATTATCTTCGAGCAGATGGTTCATGGGATGAAAATAAAAAACAATAAATTAAATCATAATATTTTCAAACGATTTAACAATTGATAATTTTCGCAAAACTAAAACGGGTTCTGGTGCAAAAACTTCAGGGAAATTGCAAATAATCTCTAAATCTTGGACATACTGATACTATTACTCTAAAAAAGGTGTGTGATCGGTATGAAAAAGGAAAATTCGTTCAAATGGAAGCACTATCAACCTGATATTATCTTATTA
>NZ_JBFTMC010000178.1:0-5226 GCF_056396765.1 Bacillus sp. 05T22 | reverse complement strand
GGCCATATATAAACAAAGACGAAGTCTTGAATCAGACTCCGTCTTTTCAGTGTACAAAGAACTACAGCAATTAGTAGCGATTGCTTAAAGCCTATTTCCAATCTGTAGACCTCTCTATATTTTTTCCAACTTTGCAACAGAACCTTAGTAACGCTCCTTTTTGCAATAGTAACGTTACCATTAAATTGCTCATCCCATTTATCTTGTGATTTCCACTTTCTGATTTGCGAAGGCTTGAGATTTAACTCAGCTGCAATATCAATTAATGGTTTCTCACCTTTACTTGCTTTATATATTTCAAATGCTTTGTCACGATCTGGGCTACGTTGCCTAGCCATATTCACCACCTCGCGGTAATCCCTTAACATTTTTTTGGTTAAGCTTTTAGGAATTCATCAATCGTTTTGTCTAACACACTAATAAGCGCATCTCTCGTTTGCTTTGGTGTCATATCATCACTTATTTCATTATGCATAGCTACAGACTTTTCTAGTTTCTGTGGATCAATGCGTTGTTTTGCTAACTCCACACCAATAACATTTATTAACTGACCGATAATAACTGTTTGTTCTTGTTTACTTAGTTTCATTTCTCTAACTCCTCCTCGCGGTAATTCTTTATTATATTTTTAATCACTTTTGTAAATCTATTTATCTATATGTATAATTGTATTAAAAGTCACAACTTTTAGAATTGAGGTGAACATCATGAAAAGTTTTGGTATGTTAGTACTCTCTACTGTCTTTTCAGCGCTCCTAGTATATTATAATGTCGATTCCTTTTATAATAAATTTACATCAGGTAATACATATTACTGGGTAAACGGTGTCCTAGCTGCTGGATTCCTTATATCCTTAATTATCAACATAAAAGATATCATCAAGAAAAACTACACAACTTCTGAATCGAATTAAGGAGCCTGTATTGGTTCCTTTTTCTTTATAAAATAAAAAAGCATCCTATTTAGATGCTCTCTGCGCTTAATTTTTCTATATAATACTGATTCCCATTGCCATAAGGCTGCCTAATACAATACACACTAGTCCTATTAATATTAAAAACTCTGGTAACTCAAAGTGTCCGAGTATCATACTTAGAATTAAGCCTATAGGAAATACAAGAACTTCTATCCAACTTATACCTTCATTTTTCCTTATCATATAGGACGTAGTTATACAGATAATTAAAACTCCTAATACAATTAAACCTAATCCTAATGCCATTCATCCACCCACTTTTTCCCTCCATATTACCATAAAAGAATTATCATTAGGTTTTCTTCTTTATAAAATAAAAAGCAGTGGATTCGCTACTCTAAGGTTCAACTATCTCCCACGTTACTCCATAGATTAGTAAATCACGTGGTTTCTTTTCTACTTCTGCAAGTATCTGTCCTTCAGGAAATGGTTCTTTAGTTTTAGTGATACTTGTACAACCAGCTTCTTCTAATACATTATTGATTGGATGTTCAGCATATCGATTGAACCTATTAGATATATCACATATCATTTTCACTATCATACTCTCATCCCCTTTTTCTTCCAGAATAACACAAAAAGAATCTTATTTATCCGAATGTAAACTTTTACCCAAAAGTTTACTTTCATTTCCCCTTAAAAATTGACTTTTATCTATTTTTATTGATATTATAAAAAACAATAAAAAAGTATATATTCAAATCATTGAAAATAAAGGGATTGAAAAACGGATGGATAAAAAGCAACATTTAATTATAGAAGAAAACAAATTAGTAATTACTTAAAACATAAAGATATAATTATAAAAGATTCAATAACTGTTTCTTATTTTAGAATCTTTTTATATAAAGGGATTTTAAAGGTATTAAGAAAAGTCCTTTATATTTTCTTTCACGTTTAATTAAAATGAATCCTTTTCTTTTTTAATGAATTTTAATATTGATAAGGTTTCGATAATTAATAGGTGCTTTTGTTCAATAAGGCGCTTTCCTAGAAGAAGAGATTTTTATTAGTTATCGATGTGCTATACTCAGTTTTAAGAGACAAAAAGGGGGCTAAATTATGGGATTTTTCGATAGGAAAGCTGTTTGTGGTGTTTGTGATAGCAAAGTTGGCTTGAATCGGTATAAGGTGAAACAATCTGACGCTTGGGTTTGCCCAGATTGTTTTAAAGAAGCTGGTGGCTTAGGTGTTGTAGACGTAAGTAAAGTTACTATTGAAGAAATTAAAGCTATAATCGATGAAAAAGTAGCAAGACGTGGTGAGGGCCCGTTATCAAGCGCTGAAGGAATGTATCAATACTGCATTGATAATAAATTCGGTTCTGGATTTAATGAAAAATGGGGAGTAAAACACTTTAGAGTGCTCGAAAACAACTTGATGAACGGTGAAAAAGTTCAAATGGCGTTTATCGGAATACATAATTATCAATCTACAACAAAGCATGATAATAATTATGCCTATGCTATCACCAATAAACGTATTATGTTTGGACAAAAAAACTTAACTGGTGAAAAATTCAAAGCGGTAGATCATGGAAAAATAAATGATATATCATTTGAAACAGGGATGCTTTTCGGGTTTCTAACGATTGATACACCACAAGAAAAATTTAAAGTTGCTTTAGACAAAGCTTCAGCAACATCCATAAACAATAATATTCATCAGGTTCTGGATGCTTTAAAAAATAACACTAGTGAAGTTCAACCACAATCAATACCTACTCCTACATCAGTAGCAGATGAATTGAAAAAATTCAAAGAATTGTGCGATATGGGTGTTATTACAGAAGATGAATTTAATGCCAAAAAGAAACAGTTGCTCGGTATATAAACATAGTATGTACAAGAAGACCAAGTTAGATTGGTCTTCTTGTTTTGAAAAAATCAATAGTTAAAAAAGATGCTGTAATAGCATCTTTAATGTTTTAATGGGCTACATAGCTAGAATAATACACTTCCAGCATTGATTTGTATTCTAGTGAAAGCTCCTCTGAGTCCTTTATTTTTTGATATGCTATCTTTACAGGGTCAACATATACTAAATCTTCTTGAGAAATATATATGTAATGAGGATATTGTTTTGCCAGTAACCTTATTTCCTCATCATTGATTGTGCCTTATGAATTATAAAGTATTTACAACGTTGTTAAAGGCACTTTGAAGCTCTTCAATATTTTTATATCGGTAGTTAATATTATCTGAAATTCCTTTTTCAATAAATACTTTAAATTTTTCACTTTGAAAACTTTCTAGTCTTATTTTACCTGTCATTACAAAATAAACTAATCGTGTTAAAGCATATGTTTCATGTCGTATTTCATAATGATTAAATCCCATAACTTCTAGTTTCGGATCATTAAGAAAACCTTTAATATCTGTACTTTTTCTGGTAAGTACACTATCCTTAAGTTTCACCAAACCAAAATCTGAAACTTTAATAATGTTTAATTCTTCATATTTTTTCAAAAGAATATTAGTTGTACTAACGTCTCTGTGTAAAACACCTTTACTATGAATATACGTGAATGCCCGTAATATTTGTCTAACTAGATTAATTCTCTCACGATTTTCTAATTTATTATTATTTTTGGAAATGTATGTATCTAGGGTTTCATCAGCGTATTCCATTATGTATTGACGATTTACTTCATCAAAGTTGTAAACTTCAATTACATAAGGAGAATTTAACTGTTTCATCAAATCAAATTCTATTTTGAACCGCTCATATTCATCTTTACTTAAATTCTTATTTGCTTTTTTTATTACAAAAAAGCGATTATAATAATCATCCTTATATTTATGCACAGATGCATAAGAACCACTACCGATTGTCTTTGTAGAAAACGAAAAAATCCCCCCCTCTCTTACTATTGAAGTATTAGATTTAATAGTAAAAATAGGTTCCGCTTCAACTATATTTATTCTCTGAAAGCTTTCAGGTATTGAACTTCCTCCACTACTCCGTAAGAATCCCTCGCACTCATTTAATGTTCTCTTGTAATAAGTACTTACATTAAATTCATATTTTGTATCCTTAAGGTTTGACTGAATTGTTTTTAACTCTTCATTCAAATAAATGAGCTCTCTACTCTCGTCCGCAGTATAATGTCCGTAACTAAGCCGGCCATTCATATACTTAAACAAACTATTAAATTGGTAATGAAATATGGAAAATATCTCTTTTAAACAAGGAAAAGAAATTTCCTCGTAAAAGCTTATATATTTCCGAATATTTTCATCACCATATTCAGCCATGTATTCATCCATTTTATTGCTTAAATATATCAAATGACGGTCCTTTACTGAAACCATTATTTAATTCCTCCTTCATCTTTTAATCAATTATTATTCTATATCTATGCTATTAAATAGTATCACACATAATATATTGTGGGTTTGAAATAAAGTCACCATGTTTTTAAGAAAGACGCGAAGTTTTGAAGAAGTTGCGACGCTTCTAAAAAGTTTGCGATGCTATATCTTTTCAATTAAAGAATTCTAAATGTGTTTTGTTCAAACTTTTTTATAAAAATGGAATATCCAGTCACAAAGAAAGACTCTATTTTGATCAATCTTTTTTCAAAATGGAGTCTTTTTGTGTATCACAGAATGTGGATTTATAAGAGGTTTTTAATTAAACTTTATTCCAAAGCTACACAAGCCTATAGACAGTTACAAAAAGCCGGGGATTTTGCCGGAGTTGAATCTTTAGGAACTCATACCATGCGTAAAACATTTGGATATTGGTTTTACAAGCAAACAAAAGATATTGCTATGTTACAAGAAATAATGAATCATAGTACGCCACAAATTACATTACGCTATATTGGTATTAATAAAGAAGAAAAGGATAATGTGCTTGATACATTCCGAATTTAAGATAGATGTGCGTGGTTTTATTTTTTAGATAATATAAAAGAACTTGTAGTGATTTCTACAAGTTCTTTTATACTTCAGATTAAAAATGATTACATCATCACATTATTTATGCAACATGTGTCAAATGCAATTTTAGAATACTGTTTTATTCATCTCTTTATCCTCAGCTTTAGTCACAATACCTTCATTCCATTCAGCGTTAATATATTCAGTCCGGTTCTGTTGCAAAGTTTCCTACATGAAGCTACACTCTAGAAAACAGGATCTAGGAGAATCAGACATGAGATATTTTAAAGGAAAACAATTCAAGAAAGATATTATTTTAGTAGCTGTCGGCTACTACTGCCGTTTTTCTTTAAGTTAGTTAT
>NZ_JBFTMC010000177.1:0-5345 GCF_056396765.1 Bacillus sp. 05T22 | reverse complement strand
AGGTACCGTTGTGGAATTGGACATAGACATGATGCCAGAGGTAATTCAAAATATGTTCAAGAATAGTGAACTCGGAGAACTCGTGATTTTAACAGGACGCAAAGTACCGTTAAGAGAGGGATTTAACGATTATGTGGTAGATTATCTCGGTTACTTGTGGCCATTTGGTGAAATGAGCAACACACCAGCGATTTATGTGTCCAATATGATGATTAAGCGAGTTGTTTCACATGGGATGACGAATGAATGGGAAGAACAATTTGCTTTTACTTTCTTACGAAGTATGCAAGTAGCAAATGGCAAGTTATCCAGTGCCTTTTTACCACTAGATAAAGCGCTCGCTTTCTATGAAGCTATTCATACTTCACCAGAAAGAGAGGCGGATTAAGTGGGCTTTCAAGTAGATTTAAAGGAATTCAAGGAAGTACTGGAAAAACTCCAAAAAGACACCAGTAAAACCAATGAACAACTTGAACAAGCCAAAAACGCATTGAATGGGATTATTCAGGCCGATGCCATGCAGGGTGAAACAGGAAACGCGATTGTCAACGACATCAATAATAACCAAAATGCAGTTGTGATTGGGTTGAAAGATACCAATAAAATTCTTATTAGGGAAATGGTGACAACTTTCCAGGATTTTCAGTCAACAACGGGAGAAACTGATGAGAATGCGGTTATTCTGGAAGATGCATTACTGCAAACACAAAACAAACTTTCCAATCTTCAACCCAAGAAACATGAACTTGATAGTCGCATCTCTAATATTTACAACAGCGTAAGTGATTTGATTTCACTGAGTATGCCGAACAGCCAGTTTGATGAAAAACTGGTTGCAGCCAGCAAAGAACTAGAGGATACGATTCAAAAAGTACAGCAATTTGAAAGCAAAAAAGCAGAAAGCAATGCGGAAAACATTCTCAATGCCCTAAACAAACAAGTTCAAATTGCAGGGGACATGGGCAGTTTATCTTATACTGATCCGCAACTTCGAGCTTTCTTTGCGCAAGATGCGTTGGCAAAAGGCATTCATGAAATGGATACACAAATCACGAATGCGGAAAAAGAAGCGAAACTTGAAGCTGAAAGAGAAATGAAGAAAAAGCAAGAGGAATGGGCGGAAAATCATCCATTGGAGGCTTGGCTTCAAGACCTTTCCAAGAGTGCCGGTGAGAAATGGGATGTATTGAGAAAGGGTACAAAATGGGTAGGGGACAACATTCCTTTACTGAAAGACCTTTCTGATAAAGCCTTGGTGTTAGAGGGTTTTATAGGCGCGGCTGGTTCCGCTATTAGTGGGATAGCGATAGGTGCAACGAAATTAGGTTTCCTAATCGCAGAGCTTGGTGAGTGGGGCTTTAATTCGATACGCGGCGTAGAAACAGAACAATGGAAACTGGACGATATTTACGGAGCAGGTAATACGATAAAAAGTCTTGGACAAGCCATTATCAGCTGGCAGGATTATCCTAAGTATGGTAAGGCACTAGTTAACTCCGTAAAAGGTTATGTGGAAAAAGCATTGACCGATCCTTATGCTCTTGGTGGCGCGATATTTGATATTGGTAGTTGTTTTGTCGGCGTTGGTGAAGTAACCGCCGCAGTGAAAGGAACAGCTGCATTCGGAAAATTCGCAGAGGGTACAAAAGTCTTTCAGGTAGCCGCGAAAAATAGTAAAATAGTTGGTAAGTTGGAAGAAGTAACGGCATTAATGAATAAGTTGCCGAGTAGTATGAAGAATGTCGTGGAGAAGATTAAAAATATTGAGATCCCGAATTTTGGCCCTAAAACTTCGTTTGCTGGCATTGGGAATGGAGGAGGCGGAGGATTAGACGCTCTGAAAGATGCTTATCAGTTTATGAAGGAGAATGGGGAGAAGGTTTTTGGTAAGGGTGAAGCTTTGGGGAATAAAAAAGTAGCAGTAGGAGAAGAGATTATTGCCCAAAGGGTACTGAAAGCAGAACTTGATTTAACACCAAAACTTACACCATACAAATCTTTAAGTAGGGGTCAGCAGAAAAAAATAAAAGAAAAGATTGAAAATCGTACAGTAACAAAAGAAGAATATAAAAGATATCAATGGGATAAAAGATTTTCAAAAAGAAGAGCTGCAGGGGTTAATGAATTTTGGAAGCAAGAAAAGAAAAGAATTTTAGATGGAGAACCTACAACAAGGGATTGGACTAATGAACAGATACAAGAGATTTTAAAAGGAAAAAAACCTCAATATAATGGGAAATCAATAATTGGGCATCATACTTACAATGCTATGAATTATCCACATATATGTAATAGAGGAGAATTAATTTATCCTGTAACTGGCAGGGAACATTTAAAGGGTTGGCATGGCGGAAGCTATAGAAAAAATGCACCTGGTAGACCTGTTAATCCAAACTATTTAGAAGAATTTTAATGGAAAGGAGAATAATAGATGAGTAAAATGGCAATTAAAATAGGCTCTAATGGTTTATTTAGTAAATGTGTAGTACCCTTAAGAAAGTACACTGGTTTAGGGATTACAGAGATAAAAAATAAAATTGAAAACAAAGATTTTTTTGCCGAAACAGATGCAAATGATATTGATGATATGGAAAATTTAAAAGGATTAGTTGATAACTTGTTGAAGTTAGGTGCGGAAGTGAAAATATTTGATAGCGATGAATACGGTGAAGGAATTTTCGATTACCAAGAAATTTCTTACGGCGAATTTATAAATAATATTGACCGGTTAAAAGAAATTATGGAAGAATTACAGGATTACGATGATGCTTTGTCTGACGAAGTTTAATTGGTCTTAATAATTATTATTTTAAAAATATATGTTAAGAGCTTGTGTTAGTAAAGCAACATAAGCGAGTGATAAAGCACATGGTTCTAAAACTATACATACAAAAGCACATAAGAAAAATGGATGAAAAAGAATGTATTTTTGAAGTGGATAGAAAAATATATGGTGTTTGAAAATATATACTCCATGATGGTTGTACCATCATGGAGTACTGTTTGCAACGATAGAATAGAAAACGAAGTACGAGCTTAGGCGAGATGACATTTTATATGGCGATGAATATAAACACATGGAATGTATATGAAACTAATGAACTCGTACAAACTCGTAAGTTTTAATGTAGTAGTTGTCACGACATATAAAAGGTGTCATACTGTTACCATAAAACTTAAAAACATATGAACTTAAAGCGCTTGATTGTCTACGAAAGGCAACAAGTGCTTTTTTTGTGGTTTAACGTGAAAATTTAAAAGAGCACTATAATTTTATAAGTGAGCTAAGTGTTAATTTTTATAGATTGTAATGGTTGTAAACAGTGTATGACGATAGTAGAGGAAAAAATAAAGGGTTGTGTTATGTTTTGAAGTCATCGTAAAGTACGTTTTAACGGATGAACATTATGCACACGTTATCCGCAAAAAATGGGTAAACTTTACAGGGACTTTAATTGCTGTAACGGGAGAGGACTCAATATGAAAGAGAAAGTAGTTGGTTATGTACGAATTTCAACTGAGTATATGGAATGATGAAATATAAAATGTCATATGAATTGCCGGTAGTACAAGAGAAATAAGTAGTTTAATAAGGTTTTACATGGTTTGCTTTTTGTTGTGAGAGTTTAAGATTACAACATAGGGTACGGGTGAAGATATAGGAAAAATAAATATTCCTTCCATTAGGAATGGAGAGTTCAATAAATGGTTTGACGATTTATCTTCAGAAGATTTTAATAAAATGTGGGAAAACCCTAAGTTAAGAAAAAGAATTGAAGATAGAATTCGAAGATCGGGAGGATATCATGAGTGGCATTTGGTGGCAAGAACTCCAAAGTTTAAAGAGTGGGGAATATCAATGAATGATATAAAAGAAATGAGAACTTTAACAAAAGATGTAAAATTTGTTAATCCATCTGGTGTTCATGGTGGAGAAGGTTCTACAGTAGCTCATAATCAAATTCTAAGAATTATAGATACATCAAAAGATTATGAAACCTTTGTAAAAGGATTGAATAATTGGGCAGAAGATAGATTGGAAAGCGGAAAAATGGGATTACCAATTGAATTAAGGAGGTAGTAAAATTATGAATGACCATGTATCAATATGGATTGGGAATTTTGAGAGTAAGGAAGAGTTAATGAATTATACAAATATTGAGTATACAGAAGATGGAGATAGTATTTCTTCAGCTTTCGAAAAAGACTTTAACTTAGATTATTATGATCGCGATTTAATTGAAAAGAAATGGATTAGTAAATCGACAAACAGTGTGAAGGATTTATTAGATGGATTTTCTTACTCCGATCAATTTTTAGAACAATTGGATACTATAAGATATAGTGAAGAATTTAATACTGCTATTCTAATTTACAATTTGGAATATGATGCTCAAAAAACAAAAAGTAAATTTAAAAATAGTGATTTGAAGTTTATTGGTGTTGCACAATATACAATTACTGTAGATGATAGATGGTAATTTTTTAAACCTTATGAAAGTATGTGAGTTAAATTAAGTGGATTAAAAACCTTGAGTGGCTGGTTGCCTTTCAAGGTTTTTTTACTTTAGTTTAAATTAAATAAGCTAATATTTGAGTGGGACAATTTGAAGATGATCTGTTTGAGAATCGAAAGCTCATGATGGTTGTACCATCAAGGCATTTTTTTAATATTTGCTTTGCGAGGTAAATACGATAAGTATGTGAGATGACATGACATGGCATTTTATATGGCAGGTGTAGTTTATGATATGCAATAGCTAAAAACTAAAGAGAATGACAAAGCTCGTGGTGATAAAGTACGGCTAACTTAAAAAGGTGAAGCGATGAGAGTAATTGAAAAATATCCCGATATATTACACAAAACACTTGAATTGGCTGAACACAATTCCAGATCGGCGAAAGTTGTAGGAAATGTATGTGTAGAAATGCTTGAAAAGGACGAACAATTACGTGAAAGATTAAGTAAGTTGTAGAAATCACCATACAGAAGAAGGTGTAATAGCTGAATTTGAAGATGCTGTAAAAAAAGCAGGTCTTAAACCAGAAGGTGTGAAGGGGATACTATACATGCATTAATCTAATCCAAATGGAATTTGTAATAAATGTACAAAGGGTTTGTTTGACTCTGTTCCAGATGATAAAAGAGGAATATTTAAGAAATTGACGGATATGTATCCAAATTTGAAAATTAAAGTATCAACTGAAATAGATCCAAGCTTACAATACCCAAGAGATACATTATCTTTTGAGGTAATAAATGGATTGATAGAAAATGTGGTTAAAATAAGAAAATAGGTGGGGAATGATAGTCATGGATTTTATTAATAAGCTCAATATAGAGG
>NZ_JBFTMC010000176.1:0-5587 GCF_056396765.1 Bacillus sp. 05T22 | reverse complement strand
GATTACCAGCATAAATAATATTGGGGTTAACATAAATCGCATAAGCTTTTACATTATTACCTTCAACCCCAGATTCAGCTTTAGCTAATATCCCTTTTTTCACAAGACTATTAATTACTCTACTAACTTTTGTTCTACTAGTTCCCAATACCTCTCCTATTTGAGTAATATTTAATGGAGACGCATATTTCTTAGTAATATCATCTACAATTGCATTTGAATGAAGTCCTATGTAAGCTTGTATATCAAGTAAAAAAATCTTTTCCTCACCAGTCATATAATCTTGCTGTCTTAAATATTCCCAATTCAATTGTAATAGTTGAACAAATTTAGCCTTATTTTTTATTTTCTTTTCAGGTACTAATTTCATTCCTCTTGAACTAGCTTTTGACTGAAGCTCATTTGCTAATTGCATCTCTTCTTCTGACAAGATCTTTGAATTCTCAATATCTCTCAACCTTGCATTTTTTTCAGCTTGTTCTAAATTGATAGTATTTGTCATAACTTTTCTCCTCTTTCCCAGTTTTTTTAACTAGAGAAGAGTTAGTTTTTATGGTATGATTCATATAGAATTTGCAGTTAAATATGTACACAAAAAGTCCCCTTCTCTAATTGATAGTTTGGTCACTTTCAATTATAACATAGGGGCTTTTTTATTGTACAAACTCTATAAAGAAAAAAGAGTTCTATATAATTAGGACTCTTTTTGTTATTTCTGAAAGTAAACTTTTAAATATTAGTTTACTTTCAATTCCTTGATTTTATTGACTTTATCGCAATTCACTCATTCCCCTCAAAAACGACTATAAAACTATACATTCAAAACGCTAAAAATAAAGAGATTAGAACATCCATAAACAAAAAAGAAGAAACTAGATTTATACTGATTTTTTACATAAAGTATGATTATCGGAAGTCAATCCACTAACGCACCCTTTGTTACAGTTTTTTTTTTCAAATTCTAAAATTGCTCGTGTTGAAATTAGATGTAACTAAATACTGTACCAAAAATAATTCGTCACAATACAACGTAAGGGCCCTTCTAAATTCGTTTTTTAATTTTCTTAGTTAAGATAGCGTGTATATCTCGGCTGTACCCCATATTACCAATTAACCCTAGATGCGCCAAGTAAATCAGCCTTAGTCGGTTCTGTAGCAGTACGATCACTATATCCATACATTAATACTCCGCTATTAAAATCTCTAAACAAATCGTTTAATCCCGTAGCATGCCCCAATTCATGCGCAACAGTTTGACTATTAGCTGCAAAGCTACGTGAATTCATTTTCGCTGTATTCAAATTAATTTTCCAAGTATATAAGTGATTGTAATAATCCGATTTCCATTCAAAGTAATATGCATTGGTGGAGCTATTTAGATTGCTGTATTTATGAAATGAACCTACTGCACCAGAGGGTTCGTTCCAAAAATGTATAACGCCTTTTGAATACCATTTTTTTGCCCCTTCTAACACAATTGATTTATAATTACTATCTATACTTGAAGACAGTGTATAGTTGACATGTGCTTTCCCTGCATGATTGTAAATATCAACTGAATACCCATCATAAAGACCACCTTGAAGAGGTGTATGCGCTAAAGTTTTATTATCAGAAATACCAAAAAACAAAACGCTACTTAAAGCCATTGTAGTGATACACTTAGGTAATAACTTTTTGAATTTCATAACTTAATAGTTCCCCCTTATCCTATTTATTGATTATTTTTCACTTTTTCTTTAAATTGATTTTCATTTAAAATTTGTACATTTTCCTTTTGCTTAACAGTCTGTTCCACACTTTGGCTACGCTGGATAACTACACCTTTATTCTCCGCTTCAGTTTTTGCTTTATCTTCAATATCTTCAAATTGCGAAGCATCATGTGCTGCCCAACGTTTTAAACTTCCATCGCCTACAACTTGATAAATCTGCGTCTCTTCTCCTAGCAACCAGTAAACATTTTCACCTAATCCTACAGCTTTTTTAAGTACTAATATGAATTCTTGACCTTTTGTAAATAAAGGATTCCCATTGAATGAATAGTCAGAATTACCTTGTTGCAACACTTTTATATCTGCACCAGCTTGTCCTTTTAATGTTTCTTGTACTTTCGCATTGTAAAGAGTTCCAGGTGAAGGTTCATTAAATTCTTTCACCTTATCACCAATCTTTACTTTTACAACTAAATCTGCTTCACTTAGCGTCTCTTTGAATGAAGATACATCTAGCTCTCCATGAATAGCAATTCTTTCCTTTGTTTTCCCTTTGGTTGATACACTCACAGATTCACTTTCATTAGCAACTTGATTACTATGTAGGACAAAGTAGCTTCCTCCTATAAGCAACGCTCCACAAGCTACAGCCAAAAACACTTTTCCTTTTTTTAACTTTTTCATCATATCCCTCCATTTTTTCTATTTATTTATTAAATCATCTTACATAAAATGGTTATTCGCAAGTGATTTTCTTAATATTCAAATTAAAATACCCAACCCCTTCTTAACATAAAAGAAGTGAGCAAACCATTTCTTCACGTTCTGATTCAAACTTTTCTGTGCTGCTTATATCATACAGAAAACGAAATGACCACTCTAATTTAGGAATAGCAACCAATCCTTCTCTCCTGCTCAATTCTTCTATATACATCAAAAGCACTATCATTCACCTTGAAAATATGTTTTTTACATTCATCCGATTTTTGCCCTTTGCTGAAATCCGTCCTACGCTTTTTATTCCACGGTTCCCTTGACCACGAGCCTCTACACCCTCAAACTCCCAAAGATAACCCCAGCGGGCAAAAAACGCCCTTCTGGGGCCACCTCTGGCGAGTTTGCATGAGGGTGCTTCTCATCGTCAAGGAACTTTCGCGGCATAAACGCCCAGGACTCCGTGCATATCCCATTTGTTCACGGGCTGCTCCTAAACAGGGTGAGCCTCGTTTCTCCTCCCTGTTTCCTTGCTTCCCTCTATTGCTTTCCATTTCGTGTGCTGATTCTCCCTTCGGATTGAATCAGCAACCTTTCATTCCAAGCAAGTGAATCATGCTCGAACAACGCTTCGCTCGTTCTGTGCGTGATTCACCAAACCGACCCCGCAGTTTCACGGGCTGTGCCACGTTCAACTAGGGGGAGGCGGAGTTAAAAGTGTCCGATGTTTCACGTCTACCACACACTCCGCAAGGTGGAGGTTGCCCTCCCCCTTGACCCCCACTGTCGCACGCTCCTATAATTGAGAAAAATCTCAATTTTGGAGGTGCTTTTATGACAGCCCGTGAAAAAATTTCCGTCCGTCTTGATCCCGACGTTGTCGGTCTCGGCAGACGACTCGCCAAAATAGATTTTGGCTCAGAACAAAAATTCGGCATGCTCATCGAGCATGCAATTAAATCCTATAATGCTAGACAGATCAAATCTACTGATGTAGAAGGCATTCTATCTGAAACAGAATCCGCATTGATTGATCGCCTTGAATCTCGTTTTGACGAGATGTCCAAACGAACAGTTGAACGGATGGCAGGACTTCTCTTCACCAATACATTTGATACCGTTCGTCAATCTCTATTAATCGAACAACTTCATAAAGCAGGAATCAAAAATTCCGATACGCTTCAAAATGAAGCGTATAAACAAACAACAGCCATTGTATCCAAACGATATAAAGAATTTGGAGATAATCTTTTATTCCAACAAAAAGCTCAAATTCATGAATTAAAAGAACAACTGGAAGACATGACCGCAAAACATAAAAAAGCCTATCAACAATGGAGCATCTGGGAAAAGAGTACAAAAGAAACACGAAACCAACTCGAAAAAAGCGAAACAAACAATCAACAGCTTCAAAAACGTATCGAACAATTAGAATCTACTTTACAAAGAACAACTCTAGAAAAAAAACATACTAAAAAATGGGCTCAGAATCTCGTAAAACGAATCGAAAACTCTGGAATGATAGATAGACCTAAAAAGCTATTAGAAGCCCATATAAGCGAAAATGGAGCGTTATAGGGGGTGTTTATCTATGACTCACGTTAAATCCGTTGGATTTGAAAAACATTTTGGGAAAAACAAACCGATTACCGCCATCAAAGAACATATAAAATACATAGAAGCGGATAAAGACCATCATCGAGAAAAACCTGAATTATTTAATCAAAACCAAGACATAATCCAACGTCAAGATTTTATGACTAAAATACGAGAGCAACCAAACAGAGGCGTTGTCGCCCATAAGCTTGTATTCACACTATCGGAAGATGAATACAACAAATACAATGCCGATCTAAAAGATTGGACACGCCAAATTATCAATCGCTTTGAAATCAAAACGAATCAAAAACTAGATTGGGCGGCTACCATACATTATGATGAGGGACATCCTCATGTCCATGTGGTCATTCGAGGATATAACGAAGCTAATAAACAAGTTGGTTTTTATCCCAAACATCTAAAAGAGCTACAGCAATATGCCCAAGAAGAAATCTCTCGTACCCCACAAATCGAACTCGATCTATTCATTGATCGAGAATTAACACGACAACTACAAGAACTCAAACAAGAAAGAAAACTTGTCACACCAGAAATAGAACCAATACAAGTCAAACAAAAATCAATGAAACAACAACATTTAGAAAGATAAGAGACTTGGTGGCGGTGCCACCAAGTCTCTTTGTCCTCGCAATCAACTATAAAAACACCTTTGCAAATTTTGGCGAAGCCGATTGTCTTTGTTAAGAACATTCCCTTAACAGATAATCTTTGATTTTCTTACCTTTTTCCCTTCTCATGTCTTATTTTTATGTCTCACTTATTTAAACAAACATTTGAATTATCGAATCCGTTATTTTCGTCAAGAGGATTCCCTGGATAGTCCGTGCTTGTGTTTTCACGGTTTTCTACTTTTTTGGCGGAGGCTGGCTGGGGTGTGGGGAAACCCCACGAAAAGAACGTATCTATATTTTGGGTAAGAAGAATTCATGAACGATAGATAAAGCGGTTCGGCACGTACAATGGAAATCGCAAGTCGATATGCTAGAAATCTACTTTTTCGTCTATCGGCTTGGCGAAAGCGAAACACGTGCCGAAAAAAGTTTTGCAAGGACGAAATAAAATGGAGAGGGTGGAGATTTTCTGGAGCAAAGCGGAGGAAAATACGACCCGTTCCTTGCGGAACTTTTAGCCTTAATAATATATAGAGTGAGAAGGACAAGCATTTTAAAGTTTAAAAAACACAGTAATATCAAGGGTTTCAAGATTTTTCGTACGTATCAAATCTGATACACTTTCGTATCAGATTTGATACGTACGAAAAATAAAAAATCAAAAAAAAAGGAACTAGTCAATAGTTCTTTTTAAAATAATCTATTAGGTAAATTTTTTAGAGTTTTATTATTCATTGCTTTTCTAAACATAGTTACTAAAGCTCCTTGAACATCATCACGATTACCAGCATAAATAATATTGGGGTTAACATAAATCGCATAAGCTTTTACATTATTACCTTCAACCCCAGATTCAGCTTTAGCTAATATCCCTTTTTTCACAAGACTATTAATTACTCTACTAACTTTTGTTCTACTAGTTCCCAAT
>NZ_JBFTMC010000175.1:0-5662 GCF_056396765.1 Bacillus sp. 05T22 | reverse complement strand
CTGATATGATTGCTGTTGTTCTGCCTGAAAAATTAAAATTCCCTTGTGCTAAATTTGTCATAGCTACAAATTCATTTGATACAAGTTTCGTTGCCATGATGTTACCTGCGTTAACAGCTTCATGCCAAGGGACACCTATAATAAAAGCAAATGGCGCAAATACATAGCCAAGGATTTCTTGGAATGAGATACCAATTACTCCTTTAAAAATTGCATTAATGAAAGCAATTAATGCAACAAACCCAATTAACATAGCCGCTACTGTAATAGCAACTTTAAAACCATCTATTATATATTCCCCTAACACTTCAAAAAAGCTCTTTTTCTCTTCCTCTTGTACTTCTAACATATCTTCTTCTTCAGTAACCTCATAAGGATTAATAATCGAAGCGATAATAAAACCACCAAACAAGTTAAGCACTAAAGCGGTTACAACGTATTGCGGTTTTAATAACACCATATATGATCCAACTATAGACATAGAAACCGTAGACATTGCAGACGCACATAATGTGTATAATCTTCTTTCTGATAGTAGACCTAGCTGCTTCTTAACAGAAATAAACACCTCTGATTGTCCTAAAATCGCTGAAGCCACAGCGTTATACGATTCAAGTTTCCCCATCCCATTTATTTTACTTAAAGCTAAACCAATGTATTTCACAATAAATGGCAATACCTTAATATGTTGCAGGATACCAATTAAAGCTGATATAAAAACAATTGGCATTAATACCCCTAAAAAGAATGAAAATTCTTTTTGGTTTACCAAACCACCAAATACGAAATTAACACCATCGCCAGCATACTTTAACAATTGTCCAAAACCATCTGCAATTCCAGCAATTAGTACATTCCCGATGCTTGTATTTAATAGTAAGAAACCTAAAATAAACTGAAGTACAATCATCGTTATAATAGGACGATATTTCACTTTTCTTCTATTATTACTAGCAAGCCATGCGATACCTAAAATAATTACGAGACCTATGATACCTACTAAGTATTTCATAAAACTTCCCTTCCTTTTCCGTATCCGCTTACATATTTTTCAATTATTAAAGCAATAGATACACCATGCCTTTTTAACACCCGTGTACCTATTGCTTCTAGCTTTTATTGATTAGTAATTATCTGAAACACCATTTTTGTCATCTAATGCGATTGCAACACTTGCACTTGCACCGATTCTAGAAGCTCCAGCTTCAATCATTTTTTCTGCATCTTCACGTGTACGAACACCACCAGATGCTTTCACACCAACGTTTTCTCCAACTGTTTTACGCATTAATGCGATATCTTCAGCAGTTGCTCCACCAGTTGAGAATCCAGTTGAAGTTTTTACAAAATCAGCTCCAGCTTTTACAGATAATTCACAAGCACGAACTTTTTCTTCATCTGTTAATAAGCAAGTTTCAATAATAACTTTTACAAGTGCTTTTCCTTTTGCAGCTTCTACAACTTCACGAATATCGTTTTCAACAAATTCATTATCGCCATCTTTTAAAGCACCAACATTGATTACCATGTCTACTTCAGTTGCACCTTTTGCAATTACATCTTTCGTTTCAAATACTTTTGTTTCAGTTGTATTTGCACCTAAAGGGAATCCAATAACTGTACAAACATCCACATCATGGCCTGCTAATTCTTCAGCGGCTAATTTTACCCATGTAGGATTAATACAAACAGAAGCGAAATTATATTTCTTTGCTTCTTCTAAAACTTTCATAACATCTTCTTTTGTTGTATTCGGTTTTAAAACTGTATGATCAATTAATTTTGCAATGTTCATTTTCTTCACTCCTCATATCTTTTAACAACTTCATTCTAACTCCACTTTGAACAAATGTAAACACACTTTTGAAATTTTGTTCAACATTTTTTGAGATATTGAAATAAGTCTTTAAAATTTACACAAAAAGGGAGCTGCCATATTAACAGCTCCCTCATAAAACACAAAATTTATTCATTCATAAAGTGAAACTTTAATTAGTGGGGGTTTTCTTCATCCCACTGATTATTAGCCCTCACCAATCGGGCTTTTACGGGCAGCTTATCTCCCACCTAACTTCTTTGCTTTTGCCCAATTTTAAGGTGGGAGTTTTACTGCCCGTTAATGCGGGATAAAAAAATCTATTTCACAAATTTCTTATCCAAACCATTATTTCATCATGAAATTTTCATTGAAAAACGCACATGTTGCACAGCCACATACGAAAAGAAGGTTTCTCAAATTTATACTTTTGAGAAACCTTCTTTTTTAACCTTTTTTATAATTTAAAAGTTCTTTCGCGGTATGCTGATCTATAATCAACACATTTGCATACCCACCGCTTAACGCACCATCAATTGCCTTCACTTTTCGAGAACCTCCAGCAACCAGAACAGAACGTTTCTTTAACCTTAATTCTTCTAAATCAATTCCAATTGTACGCTTATTAATTTCCTCACTACAAATATTACCGTCTCCATCAAAGAAGCGTGAACAAATGTCACCAACAGCTTGATTTTTCAATATGTCCATTTCGTTCTTATCCAAATAACCTAATCGGAATAATAACGCTTCATCTCGTACAGTTCCCACAGTAAAAATTGCAATGTTCGCTTGTTTTCCCATTTCAATAATGTGATGAATATGTCTATCCTGTTCTACTAATTCCTTTGTCACTGCATTATCAAATATAACTGGGAGTGGCAAATTTCGAGGTGTCGTTTGAAAGGCATCTGCAAATAAAGCAATTGTTTCATTCGCATACGTATTAACACTTGAGTGACTAATACCCCCTTTTAATTGAACAACCTCTACCCCTTTTACATGTTGAGGCACAATTTTTCTCGCGATTTCATACATAGTGGTTCCCCAGCTCACACCAACGATATCACCATTTGTAACAGTCTTCTCCATATATTCAGCAGCATACTTACTAATATACTCCGTAATCGCCGTGTACTCTGGTACAGGGGAAAATACGACGTGCGCTTCTAATAAATTATATTTTTCTTTAAGTAGGTTACCTACATTATCTAAATCAGCAAATGGATCCGCTATATGAATTTGAACAAACCCTTTTTCTTTCGCATATTTTAACAGTCTTGAAATGGTTGGTCTGGAGATATTCAATTTATTAGCAATTTCTTGTTGGCTATAATCAGATTGGTAGTATAATCTTGCAACTTCAACGCTTAGTTGTTGTTTTTCTTTATCCATACTAAATATATCCTTCCTTACATTTTCTATACTCAAATACATCATACTTACAAGCATTATACCGCTTTATTCCAGAAAATTCGACCATCTAAATTGATAGCCAACATTTTCAGAGTAACTGCATTCAAATTTATCCCGCTATTTGTGCGCAGTAAGACTCCCACCTTAAAATTCGGCAAAAGTAATGAAGTTAGATGGGAGTCTTACTGCCCGTAAAATCCTTCACTTTATTTATTTTGGAAAAAATCTCTATTAATAAATTTCTTTTTTCCGTCCCTTGAATTAAAGCATATGAGGTTCCTTAAACCTCTATTTATCCTCGTTTCAAACTTCAACCAAAACAAAAAATCAGTGGAGGCCACCCCACTGATTAGAGTCTTACTTTATTTCACTGCATCCTCATGTAATTTTTCTGTATAATYYTYKACATCCTKCCAGCTATCTYTMGCTGTATTYARATCTTCTTTWATAAAGGTAAAYTCCTCAGGACTGATACTTTTTACATTTTGTAACAAGTTATTATACTTAGCACCAATTGTATACCACTGATTCGAAATATTTTGAAGAGAAGTAATGGCTGCATCAATTGTTTCCGTCATGTTTATTGTTTTATTTTTCACATCAGTCAAAATAGCTACCTCTGCCTGCGCCCCAGAAATTCTCGCCTTTAAATTTTCGATTTCTCTCTCTGCATTTGCAATATCTTTCTTGGCAACAGCAATCATTGGTCCACCTGCAAGACACGTAATTAACGCCGCGCAAAGCACTGACCCAGCAATCACCATATCATTACTTTTTTTAATTGAATCATTATAAGTATTGATTTGCTGCTGCAAAAGTGGAATTCCAGCATTCGTACTTGCTAAAATTGCTGTTAATTGATTTGCATCACCTTTAAAGCTTTTTGTATCTTCCGCCATTCTATTTCGAAACGTTTTTAGATTTTCTAATAGCTTATCCACTTCACTCTGATTAGTCAAAATGATATTGTATAATTTTTCTAAATCGGATTTCAATTTCTCTCTGTTTTTCTGGTCAACAGCTGCTATTAGACTGCTGTAATAAGATTGAAACGTCCCATTAAATTCCACTATATTTTGATCTGTTTTCATAATTTGAGGTTTCATTTCATCTAACCAATATGTTGCATTCGTTTTTGCCTCTTTTTGATGCTTAAGCATATTTTCTTTTAAATCACCATTTATTGAACTTATCTTACTCAAATCTGTTTCTTGTTGATTCCGAATTGTTTTCGCTTTTTTTCTCAGTATTTAA
Source organism: Bacillus sp. 05T22 (assembly GCF_056396765.1). Lineage (NCBI taxonomy): Bacteria > Bacillati > Bacillota > Bacilli > Caryophanales > Bacillaceae > Bacillus > Bacillus sp. 05T22. The sequence continues at coordinate 1,176 of NZ_JBFTMC010000175.1, read as the reverse complement.
CAACATGAAAGAACAACTCCTTCTATTAGAAAGTTATAATACTAAAATCTTCTACAATATTTACACTGTCCCCGCCTTCTTTGATAATAAGCAATGGTTGCTAGCCCTAATGCTACTCCCCATGGAAGCCAAAATAGTGAAGGTCCTAATTCTCCCCAATTTCCAGTATTGATTGAACCGTCCAATATTTTCAAAATGATAATCGGACTTATTTTTAATCCCGCAAGAGTGATAAGAACAGATGCACATGTTGCTGTCCACTTGTCTCCAAATTAACTATAATACCCGTTTGTTCTTGCCACATCCCCACATAATCTTTTAATGCATGTGCCAAATTCTTCCCCTCCAATGGGACAGGACGTAATTCCCGAATCAATACACTTAGCTCCCTCTGCGTTTGATGTAACAAGTTTTCTGCCTTTAACAAATGGCCTTTAGCGGTATCATCATCTTTTCCGATAAAAGATTTGCTAGTATTTAACCAGATAGATGTAGCAAACAGTTGCTGCTTAATACTATCATGTAGCTCACGAGCTAATCGATTGCGTTCCTCAAGTGTCGCTAAATCTTGCCGCACTCTAAGTAAGGTATGTAATTGTTTCGCCATTTGATTCAACTTACGTGCCAACTGCCCCAATTCATCCTTTGAAGGATCATGTATAAATGTTGTGAAATCTCCTTGACTCCATTGATCTGTAGAGTTTAATATCTTTTGAATACGACGAACGAGACTTCGAGAGGTGATAATTCCAAAGGTAATACCAACAATTGCTGCACCAATAAAGAAAGCTAAAATACTAAATCCAAAAAACTGAAAAGTAGCCCTCCAAAAATCGACCAAAGAAAAATGTATGTTTTCTGCTTTGACTACTAATACCCCAAGAACATCTTTCTCATTAGATAACGGAGCAACAATATATAAAACCCCACCTTTATGATAGCTATATGTTTTTAATTTACGTGCTTCGGATGGTTTCAGTGACAGAGCTGTATATATATTTTGATAAACTTTCGCAGGGAATTCTGCTTTAAAATCAATAAACTGGGGCACATTCTCTCCAGCACTTGCGAGTAATCTCCCGTTTGGATCAGTCACCACAGAAAATCCATCGAATTCAGTCCCTACTTCTATGGGCCAATCCTCTAAAGCCTTCTTCAGTTGATTTTGATTAATCA
>NZ_JBFTMC010000174.1:0-5780 GCF_056396765.1 Bacillus sp. 05T22 | reverse complement strand
GGGTATTCGTCGCATGGAAATGGAGGGAATGGGGGTTTTTCCAATCGATAAGGATATTAAAGAAGTATTTTGTTCGCACTTGCAAAACAACGGGCACCAATTCGTAGAGAACTGGAAAAACAAAATGATAATTTCCGAGAAAGATCCATTTAAGCAAGAAGTAGCTCAGAATGGAGAGGATCTATTAGAGTTAATCATTGAACTTATTATGGAAAATAAGGATGTAGCTCCTCTACAGCCGTTATGTGAAAAAATTGCAATTGAGCGAGCAGGAGCGGACGCTAATATTGGAGATTTTGTCTATAACGCGAATGTAGGAAGAAATGAACTATTTGAAGCAATGTGCGAATTAGATGTTAAAGCTCGTGAATTAAAACCAATTATAACAAAAATACATACTTGTTTTGACAAATTAATTTATTATACGGTTTTAAAATATTCGGAAATTATATCGAGAAATTTAGAAGAAAAACAGCAATATATAAATGAAACACATAAAGAAAGATTGACGATTTTAGGACAAATGTCAGCTAGTTTTGTTCACGAGTTTCGAAATCCATTAACCTCCATTATGGGGTTTGTGAAATTATTGAAATTAGATCATCCGAATTTATCATATTTAGATATTATTTCACATGAATTGGACCAATTAAACTTTCGTATTTCGCAATTTTTACTTGTTTCAAAAAAAGAAATGTGGAATGAGTCTGAACGATTTTGGCTAAATGATTTGTTTCATGATATTATTCATTTCTTATATCCAAGTCTAGTTAATGCAAATGTTTCAATTGAAAAGATTTTACCGTATCCTATCTCATTTGTAGGATACCGTAGTGAAGTGAGACAAGTTTTTTTAAATATTTTAATGAACTCAATCGATGCTCTCGAAGTGATTAAAGAAGATCGTAAAATTATTATCGATACATGTGAAGAGGAAGAAAGGATTCATATTGTTATTAAAAATAATGGACCGATGATTCCGGCAGAAAGTATTGAAACGATTTTTGAACCATTTGTCACGACTAAGAAATTAGGAACTGGCATCGGTTTGTTTGTATGTAAACAAATTGTTGAAAAGCATAATGGATCGATTACGTGTCGCTCTGATTCAGAATGGACAGAATTTCATATTTCATTTCAAAAATAAAGAGAAAAAAATCTACACCAAGAGAATGGTGTAGATTTTTTAATTTGTAAGAACCACGGCTTCTAATTTTGGGGATTGATTAGAATAGCCTACTAATGCAAATGTGTAAATTGTATTTGGTTCTACTTTTACATTAGGGATGGTTACAAGTATATTTTTTGTATCGGCAAGAGAAATTTCAATATCAGCTGTTCCAGGGCTTACCTGTAAATAATCTGTTACTTGTTTAAATAAGACATTTTCGAATAAATAGTCGCCACCTTTTATGGATACATGAACAGCAGGGGTATCAGAGGAAAAATGTAAAAATCTTATTTTTGCTTGACCAGATTGCAAAGGAGTATTATCAAGCATTGGTTGTAATTGTATATGTGTATCGGTACCAATTGCTGCAAGTGTATAAGAGTGGTTACCCATCATGGGAACAAGTGCTGAAAAAATAGGTGTTTCATTACCGACTGGAACGATATCAACCCGGTACTGCCCTTGAGTTAAGGATAAATAAGGACTGTGTTGCTTAAAAGAAATGTTTTTAATTACCTTTTGTCCGTTAACTAAAAAATCAATAACTGGTGTATGAGGGGATGCGTGGAATATTCTCATATAGGATGGCAATGTTGCTTCTTGAGAGCCGCGTTTTTCATACACATGTACAAGTTTGGTAATCGCACTATGATATTTCATATATAATTCCATATATTTTTTGGGATTTGTATATTGATAGTAACGGGCAAGTTGTTCATACAGGGCTGCTTCTTGTCCATATTTTTCAATTTCAGATTGAGCCATGTAAAATTCCTCCTTTGTCATCACTATAACTATATGCATCTCGGAAAAGGGCTTATGCAAAAAATGCTTCAAAATATAAAAATGATAATAGATAGTTTATCCCGCATTAACGGGCGGGCAGTAAGACTCCCACCTCAAGATTCAGGGAGAAACAAGGAAGGTAGGTAGGGGATCAACTGCCTGTAAAAGCCCGATTGGTGAGGGCTAATAATCAGTGGGGGATGAAGGAACCCGCACTGATTAAAGTTTAACTGTATTTAATGCCACAAATTTTATACATATACAAGTTGCTCGATCTGGTGCAAACTATAAAATCGTTAGCGGAGTTATGGATTTTTTAATTTATAGGCAAACGCACATACAAAGTGGGAGTTGTCCCACATAATTTATTAAGGAAAATTAATTTTTAAGTAGCGGAGGGAGTGGAGCAAATCATGTGGGGTTACGGATATCCTAGTAGTTATTGCGGATATGGTTATGGCGGCGGAGGGTGCGGTACAGGTTCTGGATTTGCGTTGATCGTTGTATTGTTTATTTTACTAATTATCATCGGGGCATGTTTGGTTCGTTAATAACTGATAAAGAGCGTCATGCTGAACTGGTTAATATAGTTAATCGGTTCTTTCTTTTTTATTTTAACAGTACTCCAACAGAAGCCCCCTTCCTCAAGCAGCAACCTCTATGAAACAGGAAGCCCCTTCTTCAAACGACTCGTAAGAGTGTTAAAGAGGGGGCATTCACTCAAGTATGTCTATTCATTACGTATACGTTGTTCTGTATCAATATCGAAAAAGTGCGCTTTAGTTAAACTAAAAGCTAACGGAAGTTTATCGGTAGCTTTAATTTCTGAATGAGCGTTGATTCGTGCAACAAAGTTTTGGCTCGCAAGTTTTCCATGAATCATCGTTTCAGCACCTAATAATTCAGCGACATCAACTGTAATTTCGACAGTTGATTCAGGAGAAGATTGAAGAACAATTGGTTCATCATGAATGTCTTCAGGACGAATACCGAGTATGATTTCTTTTCCATTATATTCTTTTTTCTTTAATGCTTTTAGTTGGCCATCTGGTACTTTGAAACGAATATTTTCTATATGAAAATAGTTATCTTGTAATGTTCCGGTAAAGAAATTCATAGCTGGAGAACCAATGAATCCGCCAACAAAAATGTTTTTAGGAGCATCGTATACTTCTTTTGGCGTACCAACTTGCTGGATGACACCATCTTTCATAACAACAAGGCGTGATGCCATTGTCATTGCTTCTGTTTGATCATGTGTCACATATATAGTGGTCGTGTTTAAACGGCGATGAAGTTTAGAGATTTCAGAGCGCATACTTACGCGTAATTTTGCGTCTAAATTGGATAGAGGCTCGTCCATTAAAAACACTTTTGCGTCGCGAACGATAGCTCTTCCTAGCGCAACACGTTGGCGTTGTCCACCTGATAATGCCTTTGGTTTTCGTTTTAAGTAATCTTCAAGTCCTAAGATTTTCGCAGCCTCTGTTACGCGGCGATTAATTTCATCTTTTGGAAATTTGCGTAGTTTCAAGCCAAACGCCATATTATCATAAACAGACATATGTGGGTATAGTGCGTAATTTTGAAATACCATCGCAATGTCGCGATCTTTTGGAGCGACATCATTCATACGTTCTCCATCAATATAAAATGAACCATCAGAAATGTCTTCTAGACCCGCAATCATACGTAGAGTTGTTGATTTTCCACATCCAGAAGGACCGACAAATACGATAAACTCTTTATCTTCAATATGTAAATTAAAATCAGAAACAGCAGTCGTTTTATTATCATAAACTTTAAAAATATGATCTAATACGAGTTCTGCCACAATTACTCACTCCTTATTCTTTGAATTAATAGAATTATAAGATTTTTTAGAAGATAGGTAAATTGGCAGATTGCACAAAAAAATGAGAGGTTTTTATGCAAGTTTACGAGATATCTAAAGAAAGAAATGCCATGTAAACTGCTACAGCGCCTTCAAATGTTTTGATATTAATTCCTGTTTTTTCAATGAATCTATCAATTCGATACTGCAAGGTATTGCGATGCAAATATAATTGTTTCGCTGCAAGTGATACATTTAAATTACATTGGAAGAATACTCTAACACTATCGATTAGTTCTTTGTCATTTGAAATGTGTGCTAACAATTGATTTGTATATTTTTCTCTTTCTTCTTTTGGTAATGAGATCATTAATTGGTAAGGGAGTAGGTGTTCAATGTGTATAATCTTTTTTGATAAATAGGGAGAAAGAAAAGAAAATAATGCTCGTTCCCATTGATACAAACGAGAAATTCCATTTGTTTCGGTATAGTGTCTGCCAATAAAAAAGGATAGAGATATAAAAAAATCTGTTTCTAATGTATCAAGGGCTGTTTGTAATATAGATTCCGATATATCTTCTTCTAAGATGAGAACGCCGGCTTGAGAAGTCTCCCATATCGTTGTAGTGGCGAAAGAAAACATGGACTGTAAAGCATCTTGAAATTCTTCTCTTTCTACTATAGAGTGATTTGTGAAAAAATGTAAAAAACGAACGGATGCGATAGGAATATCTTTATTTTGATATAACGCTTCATACCAAGACTTTTCTTTTTCTGTTGCATAAAATGTATCAGTATGAATGGGCGTTAAGATTGATGAAAGTAATTGACGTTCCCTTTGGTGTAAGCGAGATTTGCGAATCCCTACTTTGTTTCCTTCAACTAAAAACCAGCTATACTCCTCAGACAATACTGTTTCATTAACCGTTATATCTTTACCGTAATATGTTTTTAATTGTTGAATCATAGGAACACTCCTTTTCCTTTCCTTTTTCTGAGATAAAGTGAAACTTTCATTTAGCCAGACCAATTGATTTTTTTGTGGGCAATTATCCCACATGCCTATCTTTCTCATTTGTACGGACTTTAAGGGAGGGAGAATTTTATTAGTAATTAACCTTCATCGATCAGATTTTTACGGGAAGAATCAATTTGATAAAAATAATCTTTCTCTTGCAGGTAATTCCATTCATGGTTTTTATTGCGCAATAAATAGAATTATATTGTTAAGCTATGAATAAAAATGTTTGGAAAATTTTATAAAAAATTCAGAAAATGTATTACGAAAGAAAAAGTTGTAATGGTATACTTCATAACAACTGGTAATGACAACATGATATCATGATTTAACTTATTATTTATATAATCAATATATCATGAAAAAGAATGTAGTTGCGGTGGAAAAGGATGTTACGAACGATATGCATCGACTTCTGCACTTATTCGCCAATATAAAGAAGCATCTCAATTACAAGGAATAGATATAGACACAATAACAGGGGAAGAAATTATAGAACGCATAAATAGCGGAGAGCAATTAGCTAAAGATGTATATGAACAGTTTTTACAGTATGTCATTACTGGATTAGTGAATATTACACATATGTTTAATCCTGAATTAATTATTATTGGGGGTGGGATCGCTGAACAAGGTGAATCATTTTTGAAACAAATTCAAGAAAGGTTTCAACACGCGGTGATGAACAGCTATCAAAAAAAACGAATATTGTTCTAGCAGCGTTACACAATGATGCTGGTGTGTATGGAGCTTGTTATTTAGGGTTGAATCGCTGGGAGAGTTAGATAGATTAAGGTGCTACGTAAGAGGAGAAACCTCGTACAGAGGATTAGCACATTTGTTTTTTCTCAGTAAAAAATATTTTGTAAAATGCAATAAAAGTATGTTTTTTAATAGGAATAAGTAGATGTCGAAAATTTAAAAAATAAATTATATGAAAGAAACCCCCTATGATTGAGTAATCATAGGAG
>NZ_JBFTMC010000173.1:0-5901 GCF_056396765.1 Bacillus sp. 05T22 | reverse complement strand
GGATACGCTCTATAAAGAGTATACTAAGATAGTAGATGCAGATGAGTACTTAAAATACAATGTAGCAAGTACAAAATATTCAATTCATGGTATACCAGGAAATTATACTTTTACATTAAAAATTACATATCGTGAATCAAAAGAACAAACGCAACATGTAAAGGCGCAAGCAAAATCAATTATAAGTTCTATTTTGAAGGTTGGCATGGATGAGCATGAAAAAGTGAAAGCAATTCATGATTATGTTGTGAAACATGTTTCATACGATACTTCCTATAAAGCTTATACGGCGTATGAAGCGTTGGTGAATCGTTCAGCGGTTTGTCAAGGATATACATTATTAACCTATCAATTATTAAAAGAAGCAGGTATTCAATCCCATATCGTAACTGGGATGGGGGATGGGCAAGCGCATGCCTGGAATCTAGTGAATATCGATGGGAAATGGTATCATCTCGATACTACGTTTGATGATCCGGTTCCAGATAAAGAGGGACGTGTAACCTATTCATATTTTAATATGTCTGATGAACAATTAAGTAAAGATCATAGCTGGGATCGGAGTAAATATCCGGCAGCAACAACAAATTATTATAATGAATTAACAAGTAAAATCAAAGTAGGAAGTCCAAAAACACTGGTATATCAGCAAATGTTAAAGGATACAAATCTTGTATATTTATCTGCTAAATATGGAGCGGATAACTACAATGAATTAAAGAAAAAATTACAGAAGCAATTTGCAGGACAACCTAAAAAAGTAGAAGTGCGCTATAAGCAGTCTATGGATGGAACGATGCAAGATGTTAAAAAAGTATTAAATGAAATTTCTTGGCCAAACGGAGTGAAACGAGTTTCTTATCAAGTAGCTCCATATAGTGCGCAAGCTGACTATTCATTGGCGACGATTACGTTTAAGTATTAATGAAAAGAGTATCTTCCGTAGATACTCTTTTTTCTTAGTTGTTAGTAGCAAGGGAAGCTAAAATAACTAAGTCATATAAAATGAAACTTTAATCAGTGGGGCTTTCTCCATTCCCCACTGATTATTAGCCCTCACCAATCTGGCTTTTACGGGCAGTTGCTCCTCTTTGCTTCTGCTGAATTTTGAGGTGGGGATCTTACTGCCCGCAAATAGCGGGATAAAACTATTATTTTTAGAATGGATAACACATGATTAAAACTCTATTTATTGTTAAGTTATGTTAAAATTATAAAAAATAGAAATGGGTTGAATGATGTGTCTTTATTTGAAAATGATATATTTGCAATGATTTACTTGTGCGTCATGATAGGCCTTATTGTGTTATTTGTCGTATCTTTCACTCTTTTCATTCGGAGATTACTAATAAATTCTTCTACAAAAAATGTTCATTCCGACCAGATAGAGAAAAAACTCGATAAAATTATTGAATTACTTGAAAAAGATAAAAAATAATTAAATAGAAATAGACGAACGGTGTATTGGGGGAGTTAAGATGGCTGATTACATTAGAAAGCTACGAACAAAAGTAGGGCATGAATGTGTGATATTAAATTTTTCTGGTGGCTGTGTTTTTAACGAAGCAGGTGAAGTACTTCTTCAAAAAAGGGGAGATAACGGAGGATGGGGATTTCCAGGAGGAGCAATGGAGATTGGAGAATCGGCTGAAGAAACTGCAATTCGAGAAATAAGGGAAGAGACTGGGTATATGGTGCAAGTAGATGAGTTTATAGGCGTATATACAAAATATTTTCATACATATCCGAATGGGGATCAAGTACAGACGATTGGATTGTTCTTTAAATGCTCTATAATTGGTGGAAGTAAAAAGATAGATGGGGAAGAAACTTTAGATTTACAGTTTTTCCCGTTAGATCAAATGCCTGTACTATTTAATGAACAGCATAAGGATTGTTTGCAAGATATTCTGAAAGGGAAAACAGCTGTATATCGTTAATAAAATAATATTTTAACAAAGTCTGCAAAAAAGAAGCCAATATAAATTGACTTCTTTTTTCTTTATATGTTTATTTCCACCAATCATCAAACATTGATGCCGGTGTTTGTCTTTTATGTTCACTTACTGTATAACGTTTTTCGATTTTTTCGGCAACGCCTTCAGGAACTGCTTTTCCTTCTAAGTAATCATCTAGTTGATCGTATGTAATGCCTAATTCTGTTTCGTCAGCTTGACCTGGCTTTTCGTCTAATAAATCAGCTGTTGGCATTTTTAAGTAAAGACGTTCTTCAGCACCTAATTCTTGTAATAAAGCTCTTCCTTGACGTTTTGTTAGGCCTGTAAGTGGTAGAAGGTCAGCACCGCCATCTCCAAATTTTGTGAAGAATCCTGTTACAGCCTCAGCAGCGTGATCTGTTCCGATAACAAGTAAACCTTGTTGTCCGCCAATTGCATATTGTGTGACCATACGAATGCGAGCTTTGACGTTTCCTTTATTGAAGTCTGTTAATGACTCTCCTAATAAGTCTTTATATTGGTTTGAAAATGCATCAACTGTTGTTGCAATATCGAAAGCAACAGATTGTTCAGGTTTAATAAATTGTAGTGCTAACTGTGCATCATCTTCATCTTTTTGTACGTGATATGGAAGACGTACAGCAATAAATGTTACGTTGCCTCCTTCATTGCGAACTTCTTCAACTGCAAGTTGTGCTAAGCGACCTGCTAGTGTAGAATCTTGCCCACCACTAATTCCAAGCACAAATCCTTTTGCACCTGTTTTTCTTAAATAGTCCTTTAAGAAATCAATTCGTTTACGAATTTCTGCTTTCGGATCAATTATAGGTTGAACATGCAGCGCTTCCATAATTTGTTCTTGTAATGTCATTATGTTTTCCTCCTATTCATATAGAACAAGCAATACGTTTATATGTACTGATTCATATATCTCCACCCTTATTATTTCGCAAAATTAGCGAATATACAATAGGTTGAACGTATGAATATGAATGTAGTTATTATAATGAAACTGTTTCGTTTAATCAATTTTTCTGTAACCTTTCAAAAATGTAAGGTTTTTGTCATTTGAATCGATGGAAGATATTTCTTCGCTTTATTATGATAGCGATATAGTTATTGAAAGAGCGGAGGTACAATATGAATATTAGAGAATTAGCGTTTCGTAATGTAACGCGAAATAGACGAACGTATTCAGCTTATTTTTTGAGTAGTACATTTGCAATTATGGCCTTTTTTGTTTACTCATTTTTTGCTTTTCATCCTGCATTAAGCGCAGGCCAATTAGGTCAATATGTATTTGTAAGTATGTCTGTTGCACAGGCCATTATTTATCTTTTTACGTTTTTCTTTATTTTGTATTCAATGGGAATGTTTTTAAAAACAAGAAAGCGTGAATTAGGGATTTTAATGATGCTAGGTATGACGAAATTTCAATTAAAGCGTCTTATCTTTTTTGAAAATGTTATGATCGGTATCGCTGCAATTATTACAGGTATCATTTGTGGCATGCTGTTTTCGGGTATATTGATTTTGGTAGCGCCATTATTATTAAAGTTAGATCTATCTTTATCATACTATGTACCAACAACAGCAATCGGTGTAACAAGCATTATGTTTTTCATATTATTTATTATCATTTCTTTCTTTAGTGCAGGGATGATTCGTAAAAATCAAATCATGAAATTGTTTAGAGGCTCAGTAAAAGCAAAGCCTGAACCAAAAGCTTCAATTATTTCTTCGTTCTTAGCTATAGTATTGCTTGGAGTGGGATATATAGGTGCTTTAACTTCGCATGGTGTAATGGTTTTTATTATGTTGATTCCCGTAACGACAGTTGTCATTATTGGTACATATTTACTGTATAAGCAGCTCAGTGTATTTATTATTCGAGCATGTAAAAAGAGTAAACGGTTGTATTGGACGAGAACGAATATTATTACTCTTTCAGATTTAGCGTATCGAATGAGGGATAATGCAAGGATGTTCTTTATTGTAACGATTATTTCGACCGTTGCTTTTTCAGCTATAGGTACGTTAGTTGGTTTTGCTTCCATGACAAAAGGAGTGATGGATCAACCGATTGCATTTCATTATCACTCTGCACAGGAGAATGGAAACGAATTACAGCATGTACAAGCCATTGGGCAAACATTGACGAAACATAAGATATCTGCTGAAAAAATAGATATTGTATCAAAGAAAACTGAAAATAAACCACTAAGAGATGCGACATTTGTAAGAGAATCTGATTATAAAAAGTATGCAAAGTTAACGGGGGAGCCAGTTGATTTATTAACTGAAAATGCAGTACTATTTCTATCGATAGAAATACCAGGTCCACCGAAAAAAGAGAGAACAACAATTGAATTACCGAATGATAACAAATCGTTGCAGGTAAAAAAAGTTAACACATCTTCTCTTGGTAAAGTACTTACTGGAAATATCTATGTAGTTTCAGAAACTCAATATAATCTACTACAAGATGGATTCAAAGAAGTAAAAGATTACATGTATAAAACAAAGGAAACAAAAAATGAAATTGAAGCTGGAAAAGAACTCACAAACCAAATAAAACCTTATCAAGAACATTCAAGGTTTAGTGCGGCAGAATATGATCAAAATCAGGCTTTACAATTTGCTGGACCTGTTTTATTTGTAGGATTCTTTATCGGAATTGTATTCTTTGTTTGTGCAGGTASCTTTCTATACTTCCGCCTATTCTCTGACTTAGAAGATGATTATCGTTTATTTGATTCTATTCGAAAAGTAGGATTAACAAGTGGTGAGTTAGCAAAAGTAGTAACCATTCGATTAGCGTTATTATTCTTTGTTCCGATTGGTGTTGCAACGTTACACGGTGCAGTTGCATTAACAACTTTGGGACAAATGTTTGAGTATTCGCTGTTAAAAGAGAATGCAATTGTATTAAGTATATTTGTAGGAATTCAAATTGTATATTTCATTTTGATACGATCTCGTTATTTAAAGCAATTGAAGGAAAGATTGCGGATGAGTTAACATATAGTAGTTCATAAAATTCCCCTAACACATGAGGTTAGGGGAGTTTTTATTATATAAATAAAAACTTGGATATTTTTAAGAGTTTACATGTAATTTTTTAATAATTGCATATACAAATAATGATTTGTAGTTTTTGTGAACAGTCTTGTTTTTCACATATATTTGTCCTACACTTTATTTGTTTGTAAGAAGGCAATATACATATAGTGTAAAGTTATTAATTAATTTTATTAAATGTTAATAATGTGTAAGGAGGGTTTGTATGTTGAAATGGTTACAGAGCACAACAGACTTTGCGAGTAGTAAAAAAGGTGCGAAAATCATTGTTGTATCTTGGATTATTATTATGCTTGTACTAACAGGAGTCTCCAAACCAGCAAAGAAATACGCAAATAATGTAAGTGGTGATGGCATTCCGGAAAGCGCAGCATCCTTGCAAGCTGAAAAACAAGTAGAAAAGTATTTTCCAAATGATGAAGGATTACCGGCTATTATTGTATTTGATCAAAAAGAGGAAATGAAGGAAGAACAGTTACATAGTATTCAAGGAATGGCTGAGAAACTAGAAGGTAAGAAAATCAAACATGTTGAGAAAATTGTTCCAATCAGTGAAATGCCAGTCCAAATGTTAAAGGGCTTTTTATCTGAAGATAAAACAAGTTTTATTTTACCTGTAACAATGACAAGTAATTTAGAAGTAGAAGAGATTCATAATACGGTAAAGCAAATGAAAAAGGAATTAAAACAGGAATTACCTTCTAATATGGAGGCAAAAATAACTGGTCCAGCAGGGATTGCTGCGGATACGTTAGAAATTTTTAAAAATGCTGATGTAGTACTTCTATTATCAACAATTGGGTTGATTTTTGTATTATTAATTATGATTTATCGTTCGCCACTATTAGCAGTTATTCCACTC
>NZ_JBFTMC010000172.1:0-6029 GCF_056396765.1 Bacillus sp. 05T22 | reverse complement strand
CAATTACTCTCAGCTCATCTAACAATGCTCGCTTCGTTTTATGCTGTATTTTTAGTGCTTCTAGACGTTTTTTCCATACGTCTTGTTCTTGTAGTTTCGTTTCGTAAATATCTTTTACTTTTTTGAAGTGTTTTATAGCTTGCTTGTAGCGTTTGCGATTGCCGTTTTGGATAAGAAGACAGCCTTTGATCCAATAGTATTCAATAATTTCCCTCGGGTACTTGTCTATGAGTTTATCTGCCAAGTCATCAAAGTTTGTATAGGGAGATTCAAACGCTATTCTTCTAGTATCTAAAATGACTTCTAATATCTCCTCATACATTTCACTGTCATAACAAATTTCCAAGTAATCCTTTGTACTTTCTTTTTGAACAATTCCTATCATCTCATCTTGTACTTCTGCCCAATCTTCAGCTGAAAGGTGCTCTTTCATGAAATGGAAGTCTTCAGCATGGCTTTTACCGCGATAATCCGTGCGAAATGCTCGTATTAAAATGTTTTTTCCCTCTTCATAATCATTCTTCTGTTTAAAGTATATAAATGCGCGGTCACGTATTAGGTCAATATCTGATTGCTTCTGGAAAGCACGGTCTATTAAAGCTTGCAATTGATTCAGTTTCTCTTGCTCCGCATAGTAATCAAATAGAAATGCGAATAATTCTGTTTGTCTACCTTGTCCGTTCTCTACTCCTGCTTCTGCTACCTCAACTGCTTGATCGATTTGACTTTGTGACAGGTAATATGTTACTAAATCCCAATAGTCCATCCCATATTTTAAAGATTGTAAGCGCAACTCTAAATACGCTTCTCCATCTTGTAATTGATCTTTATAAATGCGCATAATAAGCGTTCGATTCCAATCACTAGGGTGTTTTTGAAGTAACTGAACCACATGCCTCCAATCCGAATCAGACTCACATATTTCATAGATTTTGTCCGTTAGCACATCATCAAATCCAGAATTACCGATTGCATATTGCGTAAACACTCTATTAATGAGTAACTTTTTCTCTTGAGTAGAAATCGAATACTGAGATAATACGTCCGTCATTTTCTCCAAATATTCATAAACATCATATTCAAGATGTTCAGGTCCACCGCCGTAATCGTTAAAGTCACTAATAATCGCTTCTGCTCTGTCCCAATATTCCCAAAGTAGCTTATTTGATACAGGTTCTTTCTTTTCAGTTCCCTTCTGTAATGCATACCATTCCATTACAGCCATATCAATATCCATATACTGATCTGCCAAATGCTTCACTAATGCAATCAATTCTTCTTTCTCTAATTCCTTACACAAATCTTGTAATGAGACAGCTTGCGCCATACCCTCACTCTCCCTCATCATTTCCACCATATATTACTTCCCCAGCAGCATACATCTCCAAAACCCCATTAACAAACGCCAAATCAAATTCCTCTGGATCAAATTCTCCGAGCCATTCTTCCATTCCTTCGTCTAGCTCACCTTCACCTTTTAATGCTGCTTGGATTTCGTTATACATGTAAATGCCTCCGCAATCTTCAGGTGGACACGCGCGCTTTCCTTTTTGACATGTAGGAACAGTAATCTTCTCATCAATTGGTAATATTTCCTCTAGTACTAGCTGGTGATCCCAATCATCACCGAAGTCATATGTATATACACATTTTTGTTTTTCTTCTGTTATTAATTCTCCTACCTGTGTTTCTTGTGCATCGTATGTTTCAACAGAAGGTGGGAAGAAATCAAATGAATCGTCTTGGATTTCAACATACGCATCTCCAGTGTCAAAACGATATAAATGAGAATTTTGCCATCCCATTACAATTTGAATAATGTCATGTAACTCTACAAATGTCATTTGATTATCGATCAGAAATCTTCTCCAAATCGGTGGGCGAATTCCCTTTAATGTAACTTTAAATTGATAGATAGCGGGTTTCACAGGCTTTCCCTCTCTTACTTTATCTATATCTTGTCCACCGACAAACTTTATAATTTCTTCTAAACGTTCCTTTTCAGCAGGAGGCATTACTCTCCAAAGATCAGTTTTTTTAATTTCCCCAATCAGATCTAATACGATTTTGTTTATCAACATATTGAAACACCTTCTTTTTTTCATAGCTTATAAAAGTCATTATAAACAATACACAAAATATATAGCCATCATGAACTCTCCACCAGATACACCACTTCCACTCTTGCCACGGTATCTTTTTTGCGCACTTTTATATGAAAATAATAGCATATTTCACCATGTTTATTTTGTTCCATATGCCACTCTACTTTTCCTTCAAAGCTAAATTGTTGGATTACAATTTATATTCATCTAAATAAAATGATATCGAACATTCTATCCAATATATCAGAGATTCGACGCAACATATCGACCAGCCGACAAATTCCGCCCCCCAACCCCAAATAAAAAAGAGGCCACCCCAACAGGCAACCTCTTCATAAAACATTAAACCAATAAAAACCCCCGCTTTAACGGATCTCTCGGATCCATTACAAATTGATGGAATCCTGTAATAAATGCCTGACCAGTCACTTTTGGAACAATTGCCTCGTACTCATCTACTTTTGTCACGGACAATACTTCTCCGATAAATTGTCCGTCAGTGATACATTCATGGATGAAACTTTCTCCCTTCTGCAAAGCACCCTTTTCAAAAAGAGTTGCAAGTCTTGCGGAAGTGCCTGTTCCACAAGGAGAACGATCTACTTGCCCATCAGCAAAAATGGTCACATTTCGTAACGTTGCATCTTTTTCATTTGGTTCATCGGAAAAGATAACGCCATATATTCCTTTTAAATCTTCTTCAAGAGGATGCTTTACTTCCATTTGACTTTCAACGTGATGTTTAATTTTCCCGCCCCACGTTTGAATGGTAGGTAAATCTTTAAAATTCACTTTTAAACCGAATTCTTTACTGTCGACAACAGCATAAAATGCTCCTCCAAAAGCAATATCTACTTGAAATTCATAGCCATCAATTTTTATAGGAACATCTTTTTTGTAAACAAAAGAAGGAACATTTTCAAATGATACGGATTCTACTTGGTTTCCACTATATGTTGCGTACGCAATCACCTCTCCTGCCGGGCTATCAATAATGAATTTTTGTTTTTCGCCTGTCACTTCGAACATGCCAGTTTCAATTCCTACTGTGACGACCGCAACAATTCCATGGCCGCACATTGTACTCCAGCCTTCATTATGCATAAACAATACCCCAAAATCAGCATGAGGACTTGCCGGCGGCGTAATGATACAACCATACATCCCATGATGCCCTCTCGGTTCATACATCAAAACTTCGCGAAGATGGTCCAAGTGCTCCATACAATAAGCTCTTCTTTCTAATTGCGTTTCCCCTTTTATCTCTGGCACTCCGCCTGTAATAATACGTAATGGTTCCCCCGCTACGTGTGCGTCAATTGTTGTGTATATTTTGCTAATCTTCATTTCTATCTCCTCCATGTTTGTATTTTAAAAGTGTCTTACTTTTTTATTAGCAAGTATCGTGCCAATGAATAAAGAAATGAATATTCTGTCATTTAGTTTACATTGCCTTGAAAAAGTTGTATCCTTTTAGCGACAAAACTGTCTACAAGTGTCTACTTTTGTGTACGACTTAAAGGGGGATTCTATGAAACAATTTGATTTTTTTGCGGGGCCTACTTTACATACATTACTCTCTTATGTAGAAGAAGCGATTTCTATCGTAAATACGCAAGGTGTGATGCTGTATTGGAATGAAGCGGCGGAAAAGATGTATGATATTAAGAAAGAAGAGATTATCGGAAGGAATGTTCAAGAGTTTTTCTTAAAAGAAGATATTATGAATTTAAAAGTTTTGAAAACAGAGCAACCGATTCGAGATATTTATCACTTCCCGCGGCCAGATAAGCATGTATTGATTAGTACAACTCCCATTTATGATGAAAATAACGAACTGATTGGCTCGATGTCTGTAGAAAAAGATATTACAGCAACGATTAAATTAAACGAAAAGTTATCCTCTACATCTGAAGAACTCCAGCAACTCAAACAACAAATGATTCAAAATAATCGAGACGATCCCTTCAGTAATATAAAAGGAAATAACTTGGCAATCCAGCATATCATTCACGACATGAAAAAGGTAGCGAAGACAGATGCGACGATTTTGATTACTGGGGAAAGCGGTGTTGGAAAAGAGATTTTTGCACAAGCGATCCACGAGGCGAGTTTAAGAAGTAAAAAAGCATTTATTCCGATTAATTGCGGTGCCATCCCGAATGCTTTATTTGAAAGTGAATTATTTGGTTATGAATCTGGTGCATATACCGGCGCTGCCAAAGGCGGAAAACCTGGAAAAATAGAATTAGCAGACGGCGGTACTTTATTTCTAGATGAGGTAGGCGAACTCCCACTTGATATGCAAGTGAAACTACTGAGAGCTTTACAAGAAAAAGAGATTTATCGAATCGGAGGACAAACACCGAAAAAAATTAACGTCAGAATTATCGCTGCAACGAATCGTATATTAGAAGATATGGTATTAAACGGAACGTTCCGGTCTGATTTATTTTATCGGCTCAACGTATTTACTGCCTGCATTCCGCCACTTCGGGAACGAACGGATGATATTTCTTACTTAGCTCATCATTTCTTCAGAGAATTTTCGTTCAAATATAACAAACCAACCCCTTTCGTTCATCAAAAGGCAACTGAGCGATTACATGCATATTCTTGGCCAGGTAACATCCGCGAGTTACGTAATTTCATAGAACGACTGATTGTTCTTCACGAAGGTAGCGAAATATACGAATCAGACATTCTCAAGCTACTGCCGCAAGCAAAATCTTTTTCAGAGCCCGTTAGCCAAGCTACACTTTCACTTACTGATGAAAGAGAAAGTCTAGAAAAAACACGCATTCTTCAAACGTTACAAAAGACTTATGGGAATAAAAGTGTTGCGGCGAAAAAATTAGGAATGTCACGGGCTAATTTGTATAAGAAGATGAAGAAGTATGAGATTACTTTTGATAAAACGGATATTTAATATATTAATCCCCGAATCATAGGCTTTTTTAAAGCGCCCTTTTATGGAATAACTGAGTAACTTCTATTAGCTGAGACTGAGGGACTACGGGGATACCTAATCAAATAGAAACCTTAGTTATTAACCGTATAAAAAACTCTGATTTTAAAAAGATCAGAGTTTTTTTAAATGATATGGTGATCCCTTATATAATAAAAAAAATTATGATAATTGCGCACTAACATTAATAATAATTACAACACCTAAAACTAGAATAATCCAAGTCCAATACTTATTTGGAATGAAAAATAATGAAGATTTATCTTTTATTTGAACTCTTTCTCCGGTTTGTTCATCGACGAATGTTCGTACACTATCAGATATAAACTTTTTAGTGAAAAAATAATTAATCATCGCTATAGATATAGTCGAAAATATTCCTTGCAAAATAAATCCAAGTTTATCTTCCGTGTTCACTTGCAAAAAACTAAAAAGGATTGCATTTATCATAAACCCTAAAATAAATGCTAAGGCTACTAACATTCCTTTACCTCTCCAAATAATCATTACAATGACTCCTTTCAATTTTTAAATAATGGGACATGCATATTACATTATATTAATTTATGGAGTATTAATCTATTTTAATGCTCTTTCAATCCGTTCTTTTGTATCCTCAGTCAAAAATGGCTTTAGAACCTTGTATTGCTCCTCAAAAATTCAATTTATTCCTTCATATTGGTGGAACCCCATGTTGCAAGAAATACTCAATCATGGTACACCACAAATCACACTTAAACATATCGAAACCAATAAAGAAGAGAAAAACAATATACTTGGTACATTTCAAATCTAACAGGGGTACCTCCACATCGCTATCAAGCTAAGCTCATACAACGTTAATTATTATAGAGGTTGTTTCTTTTTTATAAAGATTATGTGTAGAGAATTTAAAGATTTGCATACGAAATAAACCCTATCGGGTTTCATTTTTTTGAATTAAGCCGCTTGATTAT